>JANYHP010000193.1 GCA_025359005.1 Hyphomicrobiaceae bacterium
ATGTCAGCGCCATAAGGAACACTAGCAACATTAGGTTTCTAGTGCAGCTTTTGCATCTGACGTTTGGTCACCAGTCTTGCCGCAAACGGGTACCAAACGTCAGATGCGCTGCACTAGCCTTCGCCGCCACGACACAAAGCCTCCGTCGCAAGCGGACATTGACATGCCGCGCGGGCGCCATGGTAGGAGTGGCGCTTGCCGAGGTGGATGGTCAGGCCCCATGCCGACGAATTTGCAGACAGCGAAATTCAGACTGGGAGACGTGGTGAAGCACCGCATCTTCCCGTTCCGCGGCATCGTGTTCGACATCGATCCGGTGTTCAATTCGACCGAGGAGTGGTGGTCATCGATCCCGGCCGAGGTGCGGCCGCGCAAGAACCAGCCCTATTACCATCTGCTCGCGGAAAATGCAGAGACGGAATACATCGCCTACGTGTCCGAACAGAATTTGCTCCCCGACGAGACGGGCAAAAAGCTGCGTCATCCGCAAGTTAAAGAGCTGTTCATCGAGGAAAATGGCAGCTACCGCGCCACATTCCTGAACGCGCACTGACGGGGTCGCAGGCGGTAACGGCGTTCGCGGGATCGGCGCGCATGCAGATACGCCGGCCTGCGGCAAAAACGTGAAGAGAGAAAGATCGCGGCAGAGCGGCCGACGCGATCTTTCTCTCGAGTAAAACTCTCGACATATGATTTTTTTGAAATTACGGCTTAGCTCGCTTCACAGTTGCGTTTGGGACGCGACCGGCGTGGAGCCTGACCGTTGCAGGAGGCTGATCCGCGATGGATCAGGCAGCTTTCTTCTTCTTGGCGGCTTTCACGACCGGCTTTGCGTCGACGCACTTGCCTTCGGTCGCGTCCCACTTCTGCTTGCCGACGATGCAGCCCTTGGTCGTCATCTTGGCCTTGGCAGCGGATGCGGTATCAATGGCGCCGAATGCACCGATCGCAAATGCTGCGGCGGTCAGCGCTACGAATGCTTTACGCATGAGTAAGCCTCCTGTTGAAGTTTCGTTTTGTTGTGACACGAACGCCACAGACTCGTCGTTTTAACTGAAACTATGCAGCCATGCCACAGCCTGGGACGCATTTGTCGCGCCCCTGTGGCTCCTTTGCGCCTTTCGCAACGTTCCGCTATGAGCGAGCCGGGAACCCTTGCTGGCGCCGCCCTGCGGCGGCAGCTTGCGACGACTGATCTGTTCATTGACGGGCGCATTCGGCATGTCTTTCAACACCTTCGGCCACATGTTCAGGATCACCACCTGGGGTGAAAGCCACGGGGCTGCGATCGGCGTGACGATCGATGGCACTCCGCCGGGCCTGATTTTCGACCTCGAGCGAGATGTTCAATCTTTTCTGGACCAACGCCGACCGGGGCAATCGCGCCACACGACGCAGCGTCGCGAGCCCGACAAAGCCAAAGTCCTCTCTGGCGTGGTGGCGGGAGACGGCGGGACTTTGGTCACCACCGGAACGCCGATCCAGTTGATGATCGACAATGTGGACCATCGCTCCAAGGACTATGGCGCGCTCACCGAGACCTTCCGCCCGGGGCACGCGGACTTCACCTACTGGGCTAAATACGGCGTTCGCGATCATCGCGGCGGCGGTCGCTCCTCTGCGCGTGAAACCGCCTGCCGCGTCGCCGCTGGCGGCATCGCGCGATTGATCATCCAGAAATTCGCACCCGCAGCCGTTCTCCGCGGCGCGCTGGTGCAGGTGGGGGCGCGCAGGATCCCGGCGGCCCAATGGGGCGGCGCGTGGAGCCAAGCCGAGGTGGGCAACAACGACTTCTTCGGGCCCGATGCAGCCACCGCCGCGGCCTGGGCCAGCGACTTGGACGCGATCCGCAAAGCCGGCTCGTCCGTCGGCGCAGTCGTCGAGGTGGTCGCCGAGGGCCTGCCCGCCGGCCTTGGCGCGCCGCTGTACGCCAAACTCGACGCCGACATCGCCAGCGCAATGATGAGTATCAACGCGGTCAAGGCCGTCGAGATCGGCGACGGCATGGGCGTCGCCGCGCTGACCGGCGTCGAGAACGCCGACGAGATCCGCATCGGCAACGACGGCCGCCCGCTGTTTCTCTCCAACCATGCCGGCGGCATCCTCGGCGGTATCTCGACGGGGCAGGACATCGTCTGCCGCTTCGCCGTCAAGCCGACGTCCTCGATCCTGACGCCGCGGCGCACCATCGACCAGTCCGGCGTCGAAACCGAAATCGCCACCAAGGGCCGACACGACCCCTGCGTCGGCATCCGCGCGGTGCCCGTCGGCGAGGCCATGCTAGCGATTGTGCTCGCCGACCACCTGCTCCGCCATCGCGGCCAGGTCGGTTAAGCCGGCGCCAATTGGCGCCATGGACGGCACGCCGTGAGCGTCGCACAGTGCGCGTGATCGAGGACAGTGTCGCAATCTGGCCGCACCGCGACGATCAGGGGGCACCATGAAAGAGGGGCAGCAGGCGGGCTATTGGGCTGCCTACACGCCGGAGTTGGTCCGCGTGCTGCGCGCGGGCTACGGTCGCCACGATTTCGCCGCCGATGTGATGGCGGGCATTACAGTGGCCGTGCTTGCGCTGCCGCTGTCGCTGGCAATCGCCATCGGCTCGGGTGCCGATCCGTCCAAGGGCATCATCAGCGCCATTATCGGCGGCGCCATCATCTCGGGCCTTGGCGGTACGCGCTTCCAGATCGGCGGCCCGGCCGCAGCGTTCATCGTCGTCATCAGTGGCATCGTCGCGGCGCACGGCTACGACGGCCTCCTTGGTGCCACGGTGATGGCCGGCCTCATGTTGATGACGGCTGCTTTGTTCGGCTTCGGCGAATTTGTGAAGTACGTCCCCGGCCCGGTTATTCTCGGCTTTACCAGCGGCCTCGGCATCGTCATCCTCGTCGGCCAAATTAAGGATTTCCTGGGCCTTTCCGGCGCCGTCCCGGCCGAGTTCATCGGCCGCCTCGAAGGGCTGTGGGCGGCACGGTCCAGTTTCAATACTTTTGCCTGCATCACCGGGCTTGTCAGCCTGGCGATCGTGCTCGGCGTCAAACGCGTGCGGCCGAAGTGGCCGGGCCTGCTGTTTGCCATCGCGGGCGCGTCGGCGCTGGCATGGGCGTTCGGCTGGGACGTGGCGACGATCGGCTCGCGCTTCGGCGAAATGCCGCGCGGCCTGCCGTTACCCGCGTGGCCGCAATTGGGGCCGGCACGGCTCTTGGACCTGGTGCCGACGGCGCTGACGATGGCGCTTTTGATCGGGGTGGAGTCGCTGATGTCCGCCGTCACTGCCGATGCCATCGCCGGCACGCGCCATCGGCCGAATACTGAGATGCTGGCGCAAGGCTTTGCCAACGTCACGGCGGCACTATTCACGGGACTTCCCGTCACCGGCGTCATCGCCCGCACGGGCACCAACATCCACGCCGGCGCGCACTCGCCGCTGTCTGGCATTATCCACGCCGTCATGCTGTTGGTGTTCGTGGCGCTGCTAGCCCCGCTGGTGGCCTTTCTCGCCCTACCGACGCTCGCCGCCGTGCTTATGACGGTTGCGTGGCGGCTGGTCGATCATCACGAGATCCAGCGGTTTTTGCGCACAGCCCCCCGCGACGACGCGGTGATCTGCGTGTTGACCTTGCTGCTCACCGTGTTCGTCGATCTGACGGCGGCGATCAGCGCCGGAGTGGTGGGCTCTGCGTTGCTGTTCATGCATCGCATGGCCGAGCAGCCGGGCAATCACGCAGCCCCGCACGATCCCGCACGTCACGTGGACGGCGTGCGGATGCTGGTGTTTCGCGGGCCGCTGTTCTTCGGCCAGTCGGCCCGTGTCGCGGATGCCTTGCGCGCCACCGCCGACGAGGACCACCACACCTTGCTGCTCGACATGGCCGAGGTGCCGCTGATCGACGCCACCGCCATCACCGTACTCGAGGATCTGGCCGACGATTGTGCGAAGGCCAACCGACGCATCGTGCTGGCCGGGCTATCGCCACAGCCGCTCGCGGCCCTCACCAAATCAGGCTTCCTCGGCCGCAACGGCATCGTTGGCTGCCCGACCCTCGACGACGCTGTCGCGCTCGCACGGCAAAGGCCAGCCGACTAACGCCCCTGTCACCCCATCCACGCAGACACGCTTCACAAGGGCTCTTCCCCATAGCCGCTCACGCCGGCAGTACGTGGATGGGCTGGCCAATCAGCCAGGCATCGATCGCCGCGACCGTGCCCCCGTAGAAGATGCGATAGGTCTCCTCGGTCACGTACCCGATATGCGGCGTCAACAGCGTGCGAGGCGCCGTGCGGAGCGGATGATTGGCGGGCAGCGGTTCGGGCTCATAGACATCGATCCCGGCGCCGCCGATGCGGCCCTGGTGCAAAGCCGCGAGCAGAGCTGTCTCGTCGATCACCGGCCCACGCGACGTGTTGATCAGCAAAGCATCCGGCTTCATCAGTGCGAGTTCGGCCGCGCCGACCAGCCCCGTCGTCCGCTGGGACAGCTTGGTGTGGATGGAAATGATATCCGCGCGACGGAACAACTCGGCCTTCTCGACGCGCGTCGCCCCCTGGGCAGCGGCGGCCTCGGCCGTCAGATTCTGGCTCCAGGCGATCAC
>JANYHP010000207.1 GCA_025359005.1 Hyphomicrobiaceae bacterium
CTCGGCACCGACGGTTATATCGAACTGCGCAAGTATATCGATATCGCCGGGCGTCCGGGTGGCGACCACCTGTTCCTCGTCGACAACAAGGGCATCCAGCATATCGATTGCCGTGCCGAGCCGCTGCCTTATGGGCCGGCCCTGATCGCCGACGTGCTGGACCGCACCGAAACCGCCATGCCGCAGGCGCATTGTTTTCTCGCCACCGAGTTGGCGTTGAAGGCGGAAGCCATGGCCACCAAGTTGGGACATCTGTCATGAGCCGTCGTCTTGCTGTCGCCGTCGTCGGGCTCGGCATCGGTCGCAATCATCTGCAGGCCTATCAGGCGCTGCCCGATCAGTTCGAGATCAAGGCCGTGTGCGATCTCGATCGCGCCAAGGGCGACGCAGCCAAGACGGACTTCGGCGCCGGCGCGGCGATTACGGACTACGCGGCGCTGCTGGCGATGCCGGGGCTCGATATCGTCGACATCTGCACGCCGCCCAACACGCACCGCGCGCTCATCGAGCAGGCGCTGGCGGCCGGTCTGCACGTCATCTGCGAGAAGCCGCTCACCGGATCGATGGCAGACCTCGAGGCGATCGCCGTGGCTGCCAAAAAGGCGCGCGGCACGCTGTCGCCCATCTTTCAGTATCGGTTCGGCAGCGGGCTTCAAAAACTCAAGCTGCTGCAAGAAAAGGGCCTGTGCGGCAAGCCGTATCTGTCGACGATCGAGACGTCGTGGCGGCGCGAGGCGGACTATTACGAGGTGCCGTGGCGCGGCAAATGGGCGACCGAACTCGGCGGCTGCTGCGTGTCGCAGGCGATCCACGCGCACGACATGCTGTGCTACGTCAATGGCCCCGTCAAAAACGTGTTTGCGCACCTGACGACCCGCGTCAATCCGATCGAGGTGGAAGACTGCGCCGCCGTCAGCGTGCAGATGGCCAACGGCTCGCTGGCGACGTTGGCGGTGACCATGGGGGCCACCGAAGAACTGTCCCGGCTGCGCTTCATGTTCGAGCATCTGACGGTCGAAAGCCGCAGCACGCACCCCTATCGCATCGGCGACGATCCTTGGCATTTCAAAGGCCGTACGCCAGCCATCGAGGAAAAAATTGCGAGCCTGCTGGCGGGTTTCAAGCCAAGTGCTGAGAGTTTCGCTGGCCAGTTCGCACGGATCCACGCGGCGATCACCGGCGGCACCGCGCTGCCGGTCACCATCGACGACGCGCGCGCCTCGCTCGCACTGATCACCGCGATCTACCACTCGGCCGAGACCGGCACGGCAGTGGCGCTGCCCATCGCTGCGTCGCATCCCAAGTACGCCAACTGGATGCCTGCCGCGCGGCGGTGGTAGAAGCTGGGCATGACGGCACCCTGCGTTGACGCTGTCGATCCGCCGCGCCGCGTGACCAGCAAGCTGCAGCACGTTGCTGCGGCTGCGAACCTGTGGCGTTGACTGCTTTTCAGGTTCGCCACAAGCTCCACGTCGTCATATTTGACGAGACGGCGATTGCTATGGGGCGTTACTCAATTTTCGCTCCGCGTGGAAATCGATTGGCACAATTTTTGGGGACGGGGTGATGCTATGGGTTGTTATATTCTTAGAACACTTGGTGCGGCTGCAGTAGCCGTGACACTTTCGGTAGGCGCGCCTTTGTCGGCGGCAGCGCAATCGAATTGCGACGCGATCCGCGCCGACATGGAACGCCAATCACAGGCCGCGAATGCCGCAACGGGCGCTGGAGTGGCCCGCTTGCGGACGCTCGAAGTCCGGTACAACAGGTGTTTGAGAAATAGCGAACGGGCAGGTTCAGGAGCGCGTTCGTCGTCTAGCCGCGGGGGCGGTTATGCTGGAGATGCGGGCGGTCAGGCCAACGACGACGACAGTGCCGCCGCCGCCGCGGCCTTGATGGGTGCGATCATTGGGGGCGCCGCCGGCGGTGGCTCCGGCAATGCGCAGGCGGCGGTCGGTGCCGGTATGGGCGCGGTGATTGGTGGCATCCTCGGGGACGTTCTTTCCAGTGGCCCGCCGGAAGAGCCCAAGCTGAAGCATTCGCGCCGCCGCAAGGCCGAACCGCAGGAATAATCAGCCGGGCGTTTCGGCGAACGAGTGTTTCGGCGACGCGTCCAGATCGTTCGGCTGTCCTAAGCCGACGGTGTCGCAAACGCTCAAGCTTCGTTCGCTGGACGGCCGGTGCGCGATCAGCGTGCGCGGCCGCCTAAAGCGGAATGTTGTCGTGCTTCTTCCAAGGGTTTTCCGCCTTCTTGTTGGCCAGCATGTTGAGCGCGCGGCAGAGGCGGCGTCGGGTGGAGTGGGGCGAGATCACTTCGTCGATATAGCCCCGTTCGGCGGCGACGAAGGGGTTGGCGAAGCGGGCCTTGTAGTCCTCGATACGGCCGGCGATCTTGGCCGGGTCTGAAAGTTCGGCTCGATAGATGATCTCGGCCGCGCCCTTGGCGCCCATCACGGCGATCTCGGCGGTGGGCCAGGCATAGTTGACATCACCGCGGATGTGCTTGGAACTCATCACGTCGTAGGCGCCGCCGTAGGCCTTGCGGGTGATGACGGTCAGCTTCGGCACGGTGGCTTCCGCATAGGCGAACAGCAGCTTGGCGCCGTGCTTGATGAGGCCGCCATATTCCTGCGCGGTGCCCGGCAGGAAGCCCGGCACGTCGACAAAGGTGATGAGCGGGATATCGAAGCAATCGCAGAACCGCACGAAGCGGGCGGCCTTGCGCGAGGCGTCGCTGTCGAGAACGCCTGCGAGCACCAGCGGCTGGTTGGCGACGATGCCCACCGTCTTGCCGTCCATGCGGGCAAACCCGGTGACGATGTTTTTGGCGAACGTTTCTTGAATTTCGAAGAAGTCGGCCTCGTCGACCACCTTGGTGATCAGTTCCTTGATGTCGTAGGGCTTGTTTGGGTTGTCGGGAATGAGGGTGTCGAGCGAGGGCTCCATCCGGTCGGGCCGGTCGCGCGTCGGCAGCACCGGCACGCCGGCACGATTGTGGGCGGGCAGGAAGTCCATCAGGCGGCGCATCTGCAGCAACGCCTCGACGTCGTTCTCGTAGGCGCGGTCGGCGATCGATGTTTTCGTCGTGTGGACGCGGGCGCCGCCCAGTTCCTCGGCCGTCACGGTCTCGTTGGTGACGGTC
>JANYHP010000216.1 GCA_025359005.1 Hyphomicrobiaceae bacterium
GACCGTTTTCTCCGGCTTTGCGAGGACTTGGGACATGGGCACCTCCACTGATAAGGAAGCCCTCCATGAATCACACCGACTCACTCCTTGGGAAATCCTTTCTCAATTCCACAACCCGCTTTCTCAAGCGATCGCCCTGCGGGCTAACCGGGACGACGATGGACAAGCACCGCGCCCTAAGCTATTGCTTCAAAGCGGTTTTTGTTCGACTTGTTCGTCCAGCACCGTCCGGCTGCGGGCGGCCTGGAACTGCTTCCCAAGCTGAATGTCGTCGGTTCAATCCCGATCGCCCGCTCCAAAACTATACAATAAAATCAGCGATTTGCAACACAGCGTCCGGCGCTTTAACCTGTTCTATTCGCCGGAGCGATCATTGGCGCAGGCATTTTGCGTCGGACGTGCGGCGGCGGCCGGGTTGACGGCGTGGATTTTTCCGAGACGCAGGCGAACGCGGTTGGGGTTGATGATCGGGGCTCACGCGGCGCTGCGGCCGCGTCGCTCACGGTCCTTGCGCGGTGAGGCGGGCGCAGAGCGCGGCGATGTCGTCTGCGAACGGCAGTTGCGCCGAGAACGACAGCTTGATCTGCCGTTTCATCTGCTCGACGCGGCACCCGAGCTTCACGAACACAAGCCTGATCGTCTCGAATGTCGCGCCGCGCCAGCGCGACTTCTTCGGCGCCGCCAGACGCACCGAGTGCAACAGCCAGTAGGCGCCCATGTGCAGGAAGAGGCGGAACTGGCTGGCTTGCAAGCGCCAGCACGCCGTCTTGTCGGATCGCGTATAGAGCTTCATGTCCATGATCAGGTTCTCCATGCGACCGCGTGCGCAGTAGACCTTCTCGTAGAGGATCTTGCTCTGACCCGGCAGGTTGGTGACGATGAACCGCGTGTCCTGGCCGAGCCTGGTCGCCTCGACGCGCGCGATGACCTTTTCCTGGTGGCACCACGAACCGGCTTTGTATGTGAACTGATGGAAGCGCCGTACTTTGGGTCGGCTCAGCTTGAGTTTGTTCTCGCAACTCTGCTGCCAGGGTTTGGCGAGGCGCGCGAGCTTGGGGTTGATCGACAGGCCGAGGATGTAGTCGCAGCGCAAACGGCGCAGCAATGCCAGCACTTCCGGCGCACAGAAATGGCTGTCGCCACGAACGAGAATACGGACCTGCGGCCAATGCCGGCGGATGCGATGGATGACGTGCCAGAGCACGCGCGCAGCCTCCTCGCCGGACGGCCGCTTGCCCGGCCGCATCAGCGAGAGAAGAGGCTTGCCCGAGTTGCCCTCGAAAATCAGCATCGGCTGGAAACAGTGACCGCCAGCGTGCGTGTTGAACAGCTGCAACTGCTGGCTGCCGTGCACGAGGTCATCGGTGTCGTCGACATCAAGCACGATGGAGGCCGGCGGCGTTTCGTAACTGGCGCAGAAATGGTCGATGAAGCCGATGCCGATCCGGTAGAGCGCTTTGACGTCGGCGAGGTTCTCCAGCCGCGAGATGGTCGGCTGGCTCGGAATATCGCGGCCGTCCTCGGGCCGGCGGTTGCAGGCGATCAGCAGCGCGGGATCTCGACGCCAGGCATCGAGATCGTCGCCATCTGGATAACCAGCGCCGATGCACATCATCCGTGCCGTGACCATGTCGCGATAGGGGTGGACGACCAACAACTGATTGCGCGTGTCCGGCAGCGGATCGGCAATCACGCCGGCGAGGCCCGTGCGCAGCGCGACCTCGCGCAACATCACGAGGCCGCCGTTCGAGGTGAGGTTACCGGCGTCCCGCGCGGCTGTGAGCGACTGGCGGCCTATGGGTGACAAGCCCGGCAGAAATGGCGTAGCTGAGGACATGACGGCGGCGAATCCGGTGTGTGACGCGCACGCTTTTGCTTCAACACCAGAATGCTACGCCAATCCAATGGCTTCGTCGCCGCTCATCGAGTCGCACCGTAGGTAGGATGAATAAAACCTAGCCCTTTGTTTATCGCATTTTCTGCACCAAACCGGTGCCCACTTTGGTGGAAAATGCTCTAGGTGCCGCATCGGAGTAGACGGCCGTGATCGCGACTTTTGAGCTGGAAGCCAACGAACTGCGCTTGTCGGGCGGCCCCATTGCCGGTGTCGACGAGGCTGGCCGTGGGCCGTGGGCGGGGCCGGTTGTGGCGGCAGCGGTCGTGCTCGACCCGGATGACATTCCCGCCGGCATCGCCGACAGCAAAGTGTTGGACGCGGAGGCCCGCGAGGCGCTCTACCCGCGCATCCTGGCGTCGGCGCAGGTCGGCGTCGGCATCGCGGATGTGCACCGCATCGACCGCGACAACATTCTGGCCGCGACGCTGTGGGCGATGGCGCAGGCCGTGGCGCAGCTGGCGCCGAAGCCGCGGCTAGCGCTTATCGACGGCAACAAGGCGCCGTTGCTCGCCTGCGCCACCCGCACCATCGTCAAGGGCGACGCGCGCTGCCTGTCGATCGCGGCCGCTTCCATTATCGCCAAGGTGACGCGCGATCGGCTGATGGTCGCCAACGCGCGCGCCTACCCTGGCTATGGCTTCGAGAACCACAAGGGCTATGGCACCCCTGAGCATAAGTTGGCCATCGAGCGGCTCGGCGTCACCGACATCCATCGCCGTTCGTTCAAGCCCGTGCAACTGGCGCTGGGGCTCAGTTGAGGGCGGCCACGCCGGCCGTGGAGACGACGTCGTCCTGAGTGCCGGTGCCGCCGCTGACGCCGATGGCACCGACGACTTTGCCGCCGACCAGCAGCGGATTGCCGCCACGCGAGGCGATCACGTCATCGAGGGTGGCGAGGTAGTTGAAGTGGGCACCCTTGCTGATCAGGCGTTCAAACACCAGCGTCGGTCGGCGATAGCGGGCGGCTGTGCGCGCCTTGTGCTGGGAGATGCCGATGGAGGCATACTGGCAATTGTCCTGCTTCTCGAAGTAGACGAGGTCGCCCGACGGTCCGACAATGGCGACGCACAGGCCGTTCCAGTTGCGCTTCTTGGCTTCGGCAATGGCGCCCGCCGCGACTTTCTTGGCCGTCTCGATGGTGATCGTCTCGCCGTAGGGCGCCGGCGTCATCGCCTCGGGCAGCGCTTCGTTGGGATTGGCCGGATCGGCCGCCACCTGGGCGAAGGCTGCCGCGCTGCTGATGAGCAAGGCGCCCAGGGCCGCTGCCGCAAACCTGGTTGGATGCATTGGATTGACCATGACTTCACTCCCGTTGGACTTGGACCGGGGTTCCTCTGGCGGGAGCCCTCGCCAGGGACCGTAAGCAACTTTTATCCGTGGGGGAAGCGGCTGTGACGGGCGGTGCATACAAGGGATGCCGGACAAGGCTTTGTTGACCATGTTGGTTGCCGATTGCAAGCGGATTGATCCATGTCAAAAGTCTTGGATTGATTGCTCGCTCTATTGTTGCAAGGTGAGTGGCATCAGTCGCCAAGTCCGGTTGAAGCATTGGTCACGTCCGCAAGGCTTGGTGCGGCGGACCTCAGATTGAGTGAGTGCCAGCGTATGCGTCGTCAATCCGATCCGGCCGCGGCTTTACCGGAGGGGGCCGAACCAACAGGCGCAGAGCGCCCGGCCCCGTCCAGTGCTGGCAAGGCCAAGGATGCGACGAAGGCTGCGAGCAAGGCGGCGACAGTGGCGCCTGCCGCACCGGTGGTGCCGCTCGAGCCGGCGGCGGCGCCCGAGGGTTCACTGTCGGCGCGGCGCCACGACCGGTCCGAGATCCGCCGCGTCTTCGAGACGGGTGAATATCCCTACAAGACGCACATACGGACTGCTGACTACGAGAAGCACAAGGCGGAACTGCAGATCGAACTGCTCAAGGTGCAGGATTGGGTCAGGACGGCACAGCAACGGATCGTCGTGCTGTTCGAGGGGCGAGACGGGGCTGGCAAGGGTGGCACCATCAAACGCTTCACAGAGCATCTCAATCCGCGCGGTGCGCGCGTGGTGGCGCTTGAAAAGCCCACCGAGCGCGAGCGCACACAATGGTATTTTCAGCGCTATATCGAGCGTCTTCCCGCGGGGGGCGAGATCGTGTTCTTCGACCGCTCGTGGTACAATCGCGCTGGCGTCGAGCGGGTGATGAATTTTTGCACTCCCAATGAATATCTGGAGTTCATGCGGCAGACACCCGAGCTTGAGCGTATGCTCGTGCGCAGCGGGCTACTGCTTTACAAATACTGGTTTTCGGTCACGCGCGACGAGCAGTTGCGCCGCTTCGAGAGCCGCAAGAATGAGCCGCTGAAGATGTGGAAGTTGTCGCCTATCGACCGGGAGTCGCTCGACAAGTGGGGCGATTACACGGAGGCGAAGGAGGCCATGTTCTTCCACACCGACACCGCGGATGCACCTTGGACGATCATCAAGTCCGACGACAAGAAGCGCGCGCGCCTCAACTGCATGAAGCATTTCCTCTCAAGCCTCGACTATCCCGGCAAGGACAGCCACGTCGTCGGCACGCCCGATCCGCTCATCGTGGGGTCGTCGCTGCACGTCATCGGCGCCAGCGATCACATTCTCGTTAAAAGCCTGCATCCGGAAAAGCGCCGCAAGGGGTGATGCCATTGCCTTGGCCGGGGGCGGCGATGTAGGCATCGCGCGCAAAGTCACGTTGGGCGGGCGCGGACGACCATGATTATCGCCATCGATGGGCCGGCGGCGTCCGGCAAGGGCACGCTCGCTAGGCGCATCGCGGCGCACTACGGGCTGAGCTACCTGGATACCGGCGCCATCTACCGGGCGGTGGCGCGGGACGTGAAGCGGGCGGGCGGCGACCTTACTGACGCAGCCGCTGCAACCCGGGCGGCGCGGGCGCTGGACGCCAGCACGCTCGATGATCCAGCGTTGCGCGAGCGGGGGGCCGGCGAGGCCGCTTCGATCGTCGCGGGATTTGCCGAGGTGCGCGGCGCGTTGTTGGATTTCCAGCGGGCCTTCGCACGCAAGGCCCCCGGCGCGGTGCTCGACGGGCGCGATATCGGCACAGTGGTGCTGCCCGACGCCGACGTGAAGATTTTCGTGGTGGCCGAGCCGGAGGTGCGCGCGCAGCGTCGCTATGCCGAAATGGCGGGCCGCGGCGAGCCGGTTACCTACGCGCGTGTTCTCGATCTGATCCGCCAGCGCGACGAGCGCGACCGGGGCCGCGCGGAAGCCCCCCTCAAGGCCGCCGCAGACGCCCTCTTGCTCGACACAACACATCTCGATATAGAGGCAGCGTTCGAAGCTGCTGTCGCTTTGATCTCGAGGAAGATCGGCCAATGAGGGTGCCACTCCATACACAGGGAGGAGACGCCCCAAATCCAGTTGGCAGGCCCTGTAAGGCCAGACGCAGCATCACGCGATCTTGACGACCGGTCCCTGCCGCAGGGGACGTGTGCGCCACGGGGCCTCTGCTTTCAGGCGGGCTGTTCCAGGGCGCCGCGACTTTGTGGCGTGGCATCGATCTGAGTTTGCACTTTCCCCCATCGCTCATCATCCGAGCTTCCCTCAACCGAGCCCGCGCGCACGGACTTGTCCGGCGTGTTGGCCCCATTTCCAGGACTTCGCATGTCAAACGCAACCACCGGCTCTGAAATGAACCCCTCGCGCGACGATTTCCTCGCGCTGCTGAACGAGAGCTTTGAGAAGGAAGACCACTACGAAGGCTCCGTCGTCAAAGGCAAGATCGTCGCCATCGAGAAGGACATCGCCGTCATCGACGTCGGCATGAAGATGGAAGGGCGCGTCGCGCTCAAGGAGTTTGCGGTCAACGGCCAGTCGGCTGATCTCAAGGTCGGCGACACGGTCGAGGTCTATCTCGAGCGCACCGAGAACGCGATGGGCGAAGCGGTGCTCAGCCGCGACAAGGCACGCCGCGAAGAGAGCTGGATCAAGCTCGAAAAGCAGTTCAACGACAAGGAAACCGTCACCGGCACGATCTTCAACAAGGTCAAGGGCGGCTTCACGGTCGATCTCGACGGCGCCGTGGCGTTCCTGCCCGGCTCGCAGGTCGACGTCCGCCCCGTGCGCGACATCGGCCCGCTGATGCACTCGCCGCAGCCGTTCAAGATCCTGAAGATGGATCGTCGCCGCGGCAACATCGTCGTCTCGCGTCGCGAAATCCTCGAAGCGACCCGCGCCGAACAGCGCACCGAAATCGTCGCCCGTCTCGCCGAAGGCCAGATCACCGACGGCCTCGTCAAGAACATCACCGACTACGGTG
>JANYHP010000223.1 GCA_025359005.1 Hyphomicrobiaceae bacterium
GCAAGCACGCGCGTCTGGGTCGAGCGGGATGGTCGGTTGTTCGAGTGCGCGACATGCGGGCATCAGACGAGCCTGACGTCCGGCACTGTGCTTGAAGGCACGCGCAAACCGTTCAAGGTCTGGTTCCGCGCCGTGTTCGAAATATCGTCGCGCAAGAACGGCATTTCGGCCAAAGACCTACAGCGCATCCTTGGCCTCGGCTCCTACGAAACGGCCTGGACGTGGCTGCATAAAATTCGCGGCTCGTTGGTGCGCCCGAAACGTGAAAAGCTCGGCGAAGATGTTGAAATCGATGAGGCATTCGTGGGCGGCAAACGCCTGGGAAAATCCATGGTGCTCGTCGCCACCGAAACCGACGGACGCGTGCGCTTCGCCCACGCACTCACAAATGACGCCGAGACTTTGAAGACTTTCGCTGACGCCAATTTGGCTGAAGATGCTGCGATGACCAGCGACGGTCACGCGGGCTACAATGCGACCAGTCTTGGCGAGCGTGATCACACGCCAATCGTGCAGACACCCGTCGAGCGGCGCGTTAAAGATAGCCTGCAGATGATCCACTGGTCAGTGTCGATGCTGAAGCGCTGGCTGCTTGGCACGCACGCTGGCGCCGTGAAGGCGCGGCATCTGCAAGCCTATCTCGAGGAGTTCGCGTTCCGCTGGAACCGCCGCAAGACCAACGGCGTCGGCCGCATCTCGGCCCGCACCATCGAGATGCTCGTGTCACACCGGCCGCGCACAATGCGCGACATCGTCGACAACGCTCGGCCCTACCCATTGCTTGAGCCTGCCGCATAAGCGTTGCCGGATGGAAGGGGACACGCATGCGACGCAACCCTGACATCACGCTTGGACGTACCGCGACGCTCGTGATCATCTCAATCGACGCGGTTGACTGAGACCGACCGTCGACACCCCGACGTCATGGGCCAATAGTGACTAACTCATCTCCTCGAATAGTGCACCGCACAACGTGGCGTCATCCAAGAAGCAGAGCGCGTGCCCCCGAAATCAGCGGTGAGAAAACACTGCTGACCACGTCGGATTGTGAGGTGTTACGTCCAACAGGTCGTCCTCAGCCGGCCGCCCACGCTGTTTTCAGGCGGGTATACTCGAGAATATAGTGACCAGCGCTTGCTGCGCGCAATGCGGGATGATCGTTCAGCAAGGCACGCGCGCCCGCCAACGCTTCGATCGAGCACGCTTCGATTAGGATGACCCAACGGGCGGGTTTTTCGATATCCTTGCGATCCTTGCTCTCCGCAGTCTTGGTGCCGGAGGCTTCGTCATCCCCCTTGAGAATATGCGCGCCCGTAACTTCTGGAAGCGTGGCGACCTTCATCACAATGGCTGCCAGTTTGTTTCGCTCGCACTCCTCATCTGGAACATCGAACCTCAATGTGAGAAGCACACCGCCCGAGCCGACGCCGAAGCTTGCAATCACACGTGCCAGCGAGCGGGATGTTGTCTTGAAATGTGAGGTGGCGCGCCTCGTCCATGCGGTCGGCGAGTTCAGCCTATTCAAATAGTCAACGCCTTGCGTGACCTCGAAGGTCTGTGTTTCGTACAATGTGAAAAATTCGGGATGCGTCTTGTCGTCGGCGGCGCGATAGCGCCGTCCTCGAAGGAAACCCGGTATGCCGACCCTATCGGGCATGTGCTCAGAGAGATGCCAGGCATAGAAATCCGCCCGGCCCTCATCCGAAATGCCATTCCATATCGCGATCGCTCCCTCACCGGCTAGCATGTGCATCATTCCTTGCGTATGTGTTGAACTGCTTCCGCAAACATTGCGACAGGCGCAAAGCCTTCAAAGCGGGCTTCGACGCATTGTCCGGCTTTCGCGTGATGAACACCAGAAAAGGCACCGGTCAAAATGATCTGACCGGGGTCCCAGAAGCGCCCGCGTCGCGCGAGATGGTTGGCGAGAAGGACGATGGCTCTCAGGGGATCGCCCATCGGATTTCCGCCACGTTTTTCGACAACCGATTTGCCGTCGATGCTGAGAGAAATCTCGATTTGTGAAAGATCAAGGTCGTGCCAATCGGCACGTGACGCCCCCATTACGATGCCGCCATTTCCGAGACTGTCGGCAACAAGCAAAGGGCGCGGAGATTGAAAACCCTGCTCAGTCCTGCACGACAGCAGCTCGAAGGCGGCCATGGCCTCACCAAGTGCCGGCAAGACATCCTCAATGACGTATTCGGATCCCGAAACGACGGGCAGCCGATGCTTCACCTTGAACGCCAACTCGCATTCGAAGCCGTGCGACATCCGGCTTTCCAATGGAATTTTGGCCCCCGATTGGAACACGTCATCGTCAAGGATTGGCGCAGAAATCACCACATCGTCGGGTGTCCGTGCGACTTTCCATCCGGCAATCCGCCTGCAGAGCAGAGCCTGAACGCGATCTTGAACGGCATAACCCTGCTCGACACTGGTTAATTCCGAGAACCCGGCCGTCATCCGCCCCCCGCAACGCCGTGCTTTAACGAGCGCTTCGACCAGTTCCCTCATGGCAGAGCACTCAATTGCACCGGCATCCCGTTACGCGATGCTGACAGGTAGGCGGCTTCAACTACCCTTAGGGCGCGTGACGCATCGCGGAGTCCAGCGACGGGTGCCGATCCAACTTGGACTTCATCGAGAACACGGCGAACAAAGAGCGGATAGTAGACATCGGTTTCGAGGCGCGCTGGAATCCTTCGCGTTTCAATTTGTCCATCGGTTGACTTCGAACGGACAAGGATTTGATCATCGCCGGACGTGCAATAGGCATCGGGTGACCTGATCGAGAAGTTAAATTCTCTCTGAATTTGCTTGTCACTCGGGAAGATGTAACCACATTCGATAGTGCAGATGCGGTTCTGCTTCGTCACCATTCGCACGCTAATGACGTCCTCGATAGTGAGGCCGTTAATTGCCGACGATGACACCGCTGAAACTGACTCAATATCGTCCTGCGCAAGAATATAGAACAAATCGATGAAATGCACCCCAAGATTGATCAGCGGACCGCCGCCGGCCAGCTCGCGCTGGAGCATCCACGGTGTTCCTGCGGCCTCGTAACGCGATGGTGGTCCGGCCATGAAGCGGAAGCTCGCGAAATCCGGGCGCGTTTTCCTGTGTCCGACGATCTCCAACGTATCGCTCAGGCGGAAGATCAGTGGCACAGCAACGTAGAGATTTTTAGTCTCGGCGCTGGCTACAAGACGATCGATGTCGATCGCGCGGATACCACAGGGCTTCTCGATTGCAAACGGAATGCTACGCGCAATCAATTTCTGTGCAAGTATCGGCATGTCGACATGGCGCCCGAATACGAATGCAAAATCGACTGTCTGTGCATCTAGAAGGCTGTCAAGTTCGCTATAGACCTCGCAGCCAAACCGCATTGCCAAATCTGCGCCGGTTTGCTGAGCGCTGTCCGTGACACCGACCACGCGCAAGGTCGGAGCCTCGAGCGCATCGAGATAAAGCGGCATATGCCAATGCGTCGACTCGACTATCACGATCCTCATTTCGCCGCCTTTCGAATTCCGGAGGGAGTTGCCATCTGGCCGGCGGCCGCTTGCATCGCTCCTGCTCCTTTGGCGTCGATGCGCACTGCTATGTCGGTTGCGCGATCAATCGTCGGATCGCCGCGGTCTGCAAAGAGACAGCCGTAAGAGCGTGGTCGGTAAGCTGTCGGCCAAATAATATTCTACTTGTTCAAAAAAAACCTGGGCAGGAATAGCACAAGATCCGGAAGTGCCGTGAAAACAAGGAGCTCGACTAGCATAAATCCCACAAAGGGCAGCATTGGCCGGATCGCCTTTGTAACCGGAATATTGCAAATTGAGCACGTTGTATAAAACACCAACCCCAC
>JANYHP010000233.1 GCA_025359005.1 Hyphomicrobiaceae bacterium
TGAACACAATCGACTTGATAATCACGTCATCATGCTTTTCGGAGCCACCGGAGACTTGGCGCGCCGAAAAATTCTGCCGGGCCTCTACCACTTAGCCGTTGAAGGTCTGATGCCGGAAAAGTATCGGATCATTGGTTCCTCACCGACCGCTGTTGCAATGAGCACGGAATCGTTTCGCACGTACGTCCGCGACGCCGTAACGGCGTTCGGACCACATAAGCCCACGGGCGAAGCGTGGAAGAACTTTTCGCAGTCACTGGTATTTGCTGTAGCCGACGCCGACAAGGACGAGGGATTTGCCGAGGTCGTGGCGGACGCGTTCGTAGGGGGCAATCGCGGTGTGGCTCATGTGTCGGACGCCGGTTTTTTGGGCGACAGCGCGTCGGCGAGGCGTGTCTTGGCGGAGCCGGGGGCGAGCGGTTGCTGCTGGCGCGGGTGGGGCGCCCACGCTGTCGCGGTGAGGATTTCGAACGTCGCTGAGACGCGACCGTCGGGGGCGGCAAAGCGCTGCCGATATATGTCAAGCGCGCGGGCGAGTACGTCGCGGCGCAGCACCCGGCGGCTGCGTTCGGTGAGCGTGTTGGTGGCGCCCATGGCGCGCAAGTCGTGCATAAGTGCGAGCGGGTCGGCGTAGGTGACGGTGACGACGTCGCTGTCGACGACGGGCAGTGCGAAGCCGGCGCGCTGCAGCAGGCTTCCGAGGTCGCGCACGTCGACGGCGGGTGCCACGCGCGGGCTGGCGCCGCCGGTGATTTCGGTTTCAGCTTCGAGCAGCGCCACGCGAAGCTCACGCAGGGTGCTGCCGCCCATGAGGGCTGCGAGGAACAAGCCGTCGGGCAGCAGACTGGCGCAGATCTGCGCGAGAGTGCCGGGCAGATCGTTGACGGTGTGGAGGGCCAAGCCGGAGACGATGAGATCGAAGCTGCGCGGCGCGAACGGTAGCCGCTCGAGATCGACAACAAGGCTGGTGGATGTCCGACAAGCACCCGAACCGGCATGGATGAGAGTGGTCAAGCCGTGATCGCTTACCAGCCGGTCGGCGAAGAGGCGGCAATCGGTGCAGAGATCGAGGGGCGCGTTGAATTTGCGACGAATGAGCGACAGGCGATCGGAGACATCCTCGGCGACGCGGGCCAAGAGGAAATCCGCGGCGCCGGCCGGGTCGGCACGGTAACGCGCAAGCGCACGGGCGCGGGCAGCCGTGACGGCGAGAGGGTCGAAGATTGCGGGCGGGGCGGTCATAGGCGCTGGTCGACGGCTGCTTTGGCGGCGGCGATGGCGGGCCATGCGCAGGTGGCGATGGTTTCGGCCAAGGGATGAACGGTGAGGCCGGCAACGGCCTGCGTCTGGCGGCGGGCGGCGCCGAATTGCGAGAGGTCGGGGACGCCGACAGCGATGTCGATGCGGTCGGCTGCGGGATCGATCAGCATCAGGCCGACAGAGGTGCCTTCGACGTCGATGGAGAGGGCACGGCTGCTCGGACCGAGGCTTCCTCCGGCCATCGCGGCGCTGGCGGGTACGAGGCGTGCGCCGGCTTCCGCGAAGGCCGCGTTGACCAGGATGATGGCGTTGTCGATGAGCGTCGCGACTGCGTGGGGCCGGGAGGCCGCTGTCTTGCTGCGATTGCCGGTGATCGGCTCGGGCCGATTAAGCCATTGCGGCCAACCTGGCCCACGACCCGTGCGGGGCGACGGGGACGCGGCGGCGGGCGGGATAGGCTGCGTTGGCGGCGTCAGGCCGTCGCGGGCCGCTGGCGGCGCGACGATGGCTTGCGGTGGATGCGGCAGCAGGCGCGGCGCGGCCTCGAGAAGGGCTGCGAGGCATTCGGCAAGGGCCGTCGCAATCCGACCGGCGCTTAGGGGCCGCGTGACGACGCTCGAACGATTGAGCTGCTCGTTGCGCGCTTCGTGAGTACGCAGGTGGGCTCCGATCGTCATGTCCGCGGCTAATTCCAGCCGCAGCCACGCGATGCTTTCCCCACCGACGCGGATGCGCCGATAGTCGCCGAAGCCACGGTCATGCAGGCTCCAGGTGGGTTCGCCGGGCCGCGCCACGGCAACGCCCATGGACGCCATTGTTTCATTGACGGCGCTGACAGCCCGATCGACTTCCGGGCGCAGCCGCGACCAATGAGTTTCGACGGCCGGAAGCCGGTGGGGCGAGGCAGGCGCTGGAAGTGGTGCGGCGCTGGCGCCGGCGGGCGGTGGGGCGAGCGGCGGCGGCACGACGCGAACACCCTCCGGTGCCGCGGGCGGTGGGGCCGGGCGCAAGGCAGCGTCCAGGGCGGGCATCGGCTCGTTGCCTGACACAAGGGCGCCCGCTGGGCGTGCGCGGACCGTCTGGAAATCGCGGATCAGCAAGAATGCCCCAATGCCGACCAGACCAACGCTGAGTAACAAAATTCCCCACCACGCAAACGACATGCACAGGCGCTCCTTGGCATGAACCCGAATCCAATGCGGTTCGAGCCGTGGCGTACCCGGTTTCCGCAAACCCGGATTGGCGCCACGAGGGATGTGCCCGCTGTCTTTGAATTTATTCTGGCGGCACTGCTGGTTCGATGCCCTAGCCGTCACGCCGTCGTGGGGTGGCGATGTGGCTCAGTAGTGCACACTTTCCGATCGTAAGCGTACAAAATTGTGGCCAGCGGCTAACGGTGCCTCAGGCAGCGGCGGCGCGCAGGTCGGAGAGGCCGAGCGCCGAGGCCAGTCCGGCGACAGCCACGCCGCGGTCGAGGTGGCGCTCGGCTTTGTGGCGAGCGGCACGGGCGAGCGCGGGCAACAGGTCAGGTCGCTTGAGGACGCCGCCAAGGGTCACTGTCAGCGCATCGGCATCAGCGTCGGCGGGGACGAGCCAACCGTTGGACCCGGCATCGACGAGATCCCGATGCAGCGGGGTGTCGATGGCGACCACCGGTCGACCCAGCGCCAGCGCCGTCGCGAGGGCCAGCCGGTGGCGGGGGGAGTGGCCGTCGATGACGACGATATGGGCGCCCCGCACCAAGGTGACCAGACAATCCGGCCCGGCCGTACCGCACGGCACAATTTCAAGGTGCTGACCGTCGCCTGTTCGCCGGTGGTCGGCCGCGTCGACACACAGACGAAAGCGGGCGCGATTTCCCAAGGATTGGGCCGCGCTGGCGAACGGCGCGCTGGCGGCGGACGCGGCCGTTGCCGCTACTGCCGCAGCAATGATGCCGCCGTCCAGGCCGGGCAGGGGTGCCGGACGAAGCGCTGCCAGATCGAACGTGGCCACCGGCAAGACGAAGGGCGCCGACGCCAGGGCCTGTCGCGGCTGCATCAGGTGGCGCGCATCCTCGATGGTGGCGGCGAACATCGATGTGCCCGCGAGCCGCAACGGCCGGGCATTGATCGCACCGACAGGCACGACGGGGTAGAGCGAGGGGCACCCTGACTGAGCTGCGGCACGAGAGACGGCTTCGACGGCGTTGCCAGCCTCGACAACAGCGGCGTTGGCGCGCCAATCGCGCAGCGCGGCCGCCAGCCGACGGCGCGCGGCGATGCCAGAGAACGGATTGAGGCTGGGGCCCGGCAACGGCATGGCGACGCAATCGATGCCGCACGCGAGCAGGGTCAAGCGCGCCGCCTCGTCGATGTCTGGCGCGATGGCCAGCACCTTGTGACGGCGCGCGACAATTTCGGCCAGCAAGGGCGCGCGCAAGAGGCTCAGCGTCTCGCACTCTTCGGCGATCCAGACGAGGCGGGTGACGGCCGAGCGACCGAGCGTTGCGCTCTCGGCCGCCTTCTGCGCGTCACGCTGGGCGGCTTCACGATGCGGTTCTGAGTGCATGATCGCGGTCAGCTCGGAGCGAATGACGCGGCACAGGTTGATTTTTGGTCGCGCTTCTTGTCGGGAAAACCGCTCACACTTTTTGCCTGAAGCGCTCAGGTCACCTGAATGCTGTTGTTCGCTCCGGGGGTCAATCGGCCGTGCGGTTAAATTCGAGCAGCATGGGGCGGAAGCCGAGGTAGCGCTTCCAATCGTAGAGGCCGGCGCCGCCCTCCTCGACGGAGCCGTGGACGAGGCGCGCAATGCCGTGGGTGTTGGGATCGGTGCGGTCCAGCAGCCACTGCATGATATCGAAGATGAGCAGCTTGGTGACGCCATCGCTGAGGGCCGCGCCGTGGCCGATCAGGCGCTGGACCCAGACGGTGTCGCCGGCACGGATGAGAATGGCGAAGGCGGCCAAGGTTTCGCTCGTCTCGGTGGTGCTGAAGCCGCCCCAGCAGACCCGCCAATGACGCGGACATCCCGGGGACAGCGGGGGAGCCTTGGTGTCGACCAGATCGGCGCGGGGTCCGGCAATGGCGGCCCACACAAACAGGCCCTTGGAGCGGCGCAGTTTGGAGCCGGTCAGGCGATAGACGCTGCGGGCATAGGAGTCTTTGCCGATGACGCGGGCGCTGTAGCCGAGGCGACGGGCCTTGTTGGCTGCGCGATGATACTTGCCGCTGGTGCGCTGCGAGACGCCGATGCGCCAAGGCTCGAAGCCGGCAAATTCTGAGAGCTCGATGATGGCGGCGGTCTCGGCGAAGGCTGGGGCTTGGCGGCGCTTGCGGCCGGGGCGGGCATAGCTGCGGAATTCCGCCTGAGTGAGGGGCACGAAATTGCGGCAGGCCTTGCAGCCGCAGCCGCTGTCGAGCTGGAGGGCGGCCACGGGCAAGTCTGCGGTCAGCGTGGTGCCGAGGGCGGAAAAACGCGCCTTTCGGTGGGCGTGAAGTGGGCCGAAGAACAGGCGCTTCCAGGTGGTTTTGACGACGCGGCCGGCGCGGCGCACTGGCTGGAGCGCAGTCAGCCGGGCGAGAAACGGGATGCCCATGACCGACCTCTCAGCGGGGGGTGGACGTGCGCAAGGCAGGCGTGGTCGCGGGCGGGGCTGGCGGGGCCGCGGGCAGGACGGCGCGCGGGGCGAACAGCGTATCGTAGCGGTCGGTATCGCCGGGACGGCTGTCGTAGCAGGTGTCGGTGATTACCGGGCGGCCGGCGGCGAGCAATTCGGAGACGGTGACGAACTGATAACCCTTGGCGCGGAGCGCGGGAATGGCCAGGGGCAGGGCGGCGGCGGTGTGGAAGCCGCGTCCATTGGCGTGGGCGATGATGATGGAGCCGGGCCGAACGTTGGCGATCATGGTGTGGGCGATCGCCTGAGCCGACTGGGAAGGCGCTGGATCACCGGTCGAAACGTCCCACTGGATGGCCGAAAGACCGGCCGCGTGGGCCGCGTCGAGTGCCTCAGGATTGCAGGCGCCGAAGGGGAACCGATAGAGCGCGGGTTCGGTGGGAATGCGGCTTACGGCAGCCGGAAGTGCTGCCGCGCACTGGGTCGCGGCGAGGGCCTGGCGCTGCTGGCGGTAGGCGCCGGTCGGCGCAGTGATCTCACGCAGAAGATCAGGACCCTTGAGGCCGCGGACGTTGCGGTGGGCCCAGCCGTGGGTGCCGATTTCGAACAGGTCGTCGGTCAGGAGTTGGCGGGTGCGTTCGCCGTGCGTCGTCATCCACTTGCCGCCCGCGAAGAACGTGGCCTTGACCTTGTTGGCGCGCAGGTAGTCGACGATGGCGCCGTCGTAGCCGGCGACCTCGCTCCATTGCTCGCAGAGATCCAGCGTGAGGGCGATCAGCTTGCGGCCCTTGGGCAGGTCCACCCGGCGGATGGCGCCGCGCGGCAGGGTGGCCGGGATGGCACTTGGCAGTGTTGTCTGCGGTACGCGCAGGGCCATGGGCCGACCGAGCTTGACGGGCGCGGTTTCAGCTGGATCGGCGGCGAGCGTCGCGGGCGCGAAGCACGCCGATTGCAGCTCCGCTCGGCCGGCGGCGTGGGCGGGGCCGACGATCGCACACAGGGCGGCCAACACCGCAGCAGGAATGGTTCGCCTGATCATGGCGCGGCTATGCCATACCATCAGGCAGGCTGGCTATGCCGCGTCGTCGCAGGCTAGTGGCCTGTCGCGCCAAAATCGCATCATGGCCGCGACCGAGTTCGATTTTGACGCGACATGAAGGCCACCAGAAAAATCATGAGCTTAGCGTGGCGTATATCGCGCCTCAATTGACGCCCAACTCGCCGCGCGACAGGTCAAATAAGACGCGACGCCACACTAGTGTTCCGGCGCTGACATTTGCTTCCCTTCGCGGCATGTTGGTGACCAAACGTCAGATGCGCTGCACTAGCGTGGGCGCGCTCAGCGCCGCGGCGCCGCGCGGGTGGCGCGATCGAGGCCAGTGGCGCCGCCCGGTGCCGGTGCACCGCGGGCACCCCGCAAAGCAAGGACCACGATAATGAGCGCCACCACGCCAAGCAGGCCGGAGAACAATAGTTTGATCTGCTGAATGCGATCGGGTGGCGGCGGCAGGGCGGCAACGCGCTTGTGTTCAGCGGCGGCCTCGGCGGCCTCGGCGGCAAGGTCGTCCAAGGTGTGGCCGCCAAAGACGATATCGACGATGTGGCTGGCTCGTAGATCCTTGCCGGGGATGAAATCATCGGCGCGATGTCCGGGCAAGAACTTGAAGCTGGCAACCAACTGGTCGAAGGTCGGGCGTTGCTTGGTGTTGTCGGACAGGCCAGCGACGAGGGCGAGTTCGATGGTGTGCGTGCGGCCGAAGGCGTTGACGTCGATATTGATCGAGTCTTCACCGCCGGTGCTGGGGCCGGATTCGTAGATGCGGACAGCGGTGGTGATCTGATGGCGGGCCACGTCGTAGCGAGGCGGCTCGACCCAGGCGCCCGCCTCGATCGGGCCGGAGCCGAGCTTCATGCGCTCGGCGTTGCCGCGCCGGGCGGACGCTTGCACGGCGGCCAAAATCTCGGCGTGGTCGAGTTTGGCTGCGGCCTCTTTGGAGACAAAGCCGGTCTTGGCGGCCGTCACGGCGATGAACCAACCACCAAACGAATGGGCGGGCAGCACCAACCCGAGCAATGCGTCCTCACTGGCATTGCCGATGCCATGCATGAGGCCGCTGCCGCCGGAGCCGGGGATGAACACGAAATCCTTCGGCACATCGAGGGTCGCCATGTCCCGCAGTCGCACGGTGGTGGGGCCCGCGATGCCCTGCGCATAGGCCTGGGCGACGGCGTCATCGATGGCGCGATCGGTGGAGGTCTGGGCAAGACTTGGCGACGCCAGTGACACCAGAAGGATCACAGCAGAGACTGCCCAGCGTCCGAACTTTAGCATAGCTTCCCTTCGGCGACCGTGCGGCCCTTGCGAGGCGTCATACTTTTCCTGGGAGCACCTTAGCGCGCAACCGTTAGAATTTGTTGAACCACCGTTCATGATTGCCGTGTTTGATGTGCAGCCCTGGACAGGACGATGGCCGCGCAGCATGGGGCAAACATGATCGAAGACGAACGCGCCGAGGGGTATCGCATCATCGGTGGGCGCGCCGACGGCGGGCTGGTCATTCTGTGCGATCATGCGTCCAACGCGATGCCGGCCGGTTACGGCACGCTCGGGCTCGATGAGGGTCAGCTGCAACGGCATATTGCCTACGACATCGGTGCGGAGGCCATTGCCGAGCGGCTGGCCGCGGCGCTTGGTGTCCCCGCCCTGTTTACGCGCGTCTCGCGGCTGCTGATCGATCCGAACCGGGGCGAGGACGATCCGACGCTGATCATGCAGCTGTCGGACGGGGCCGTCGTTCCCGCCAACAAGGATCTCCCTGCCGCGGAACGGGAGCACAGACTGGCGCGCTTCTATCGACCCTATCACGCGGCGATCGATCGCGTTGTGGGCGCCTGCCGGGCATCGGGGCGACCGCCACTTATTTTTTCGGTCCATTCGATGACGCCAGCGATGAAGGGGGTGCTGCGGCCGTGGCCGGTCTCGATCCTGTGGCACAATGATTTCGGGCTGGCGCGGCTGTTGCTCGACGCTTTCCGGACGGCGGGGCCATGGATGGTGGGAGACAACGAGCCCTATACGGGCGGGCTCGAGGGGGATACGCTATGGCAACATGCCCATCCGCACGGCTTGCCGAATGCGGTGATCGAGTATCGCCAGGATCTGGTCGCCGGCGCAGAGGGGCAGGCCGTTTGGGCTGATCATACGGCTCGCATCCTGCGGGCCATTCTCGCTGCACACTCCAATGCGCGCCTCAAGGACTATGCGTCATGACCATTGCACCCTCGGCCCCTGCGACGGACGCCCAGCAGACAGAGTTGGACGCTGCCGCATTCCGCACGCTGGTGGCGCATCTGCAGGCGCGCTCGGACGTGCAGAACATCGACCTGATGAACCTGGCCGGATTCTGCCGGAACTGCCTCGCTAACTGGTACCAGGACGCCGCGGCGGCCAAGGGGCTCGCTATCGACAAGGACGCGGCGAGAGCCCGCATCTACGGCATGCCCTACAAGGACTGGCAGTCAAAGCACCAGACAGCGGCGTCGCCGCAACAACAGGCTGCGTTCGCGAAGGCGAAGCCGCACGGGCCTTGAGCTACGGCGTTTGCCGATCGGCTGGCAGACACTAGTGCAGCGCATCTGACGTTTGGTACCCGTTTGCGGCAAGACTGGTGACCAAACGTCAGATGCAAAAGCTTCACTAGAAACATGAGCTTGCTAGTGTTCCCTTTGGCGCCGACGTTTGTTCTCGAGCCAGCCGCAACGGGAGGCAAATGTCGGCGCCGGAACACTAGGGGCGAACCGTTGC
>JANYHP010000252.1 GCA_025359005.1 Hyphomicrobiaceae bacterium
GAAAAGTGTGAGCGGTTTTCTCGATCAACCTGCACGACAAAACAACGTGCATTTTCCACCAATTTGGGTATCGGTTTGGTGCAGAAAATTCGGCAAACAAAGGGCTGGCATGCGGTTAGCACAGGGAATGCGGCAGCACAGTGACGGCAGCCGCGAAGATGACGGCGGCGTCTGCCGGAACTCGCCCCGGCATCATCCCTGCGGGCGGTTCTTGGCCTGCTCCATGGCGATCTGATTGATGTGGGAGAGCGCGCGCGCACCGGATGCGCCCTCGATCGCCTTCACCGCAATATCTTGCACCTGCTGTTTGGCGTCGGCGAGTTGTTTTTCGAGCGCGGCAATCTGCGCGGCACTGCGCGCCAGCGCATCCTCCAGCGTCTTGACCTGCAAATGCGCAATCTTCTTCTCCGTCTCCGCATCCTTCTTGAGACCGAGGATCTGGTGTTCGAGCCGGGCCTCGGCCTCTTTGCGGGCCTGCGCCGCGGCGGCCTCGGTATCTTTGGCGAGCCGCGCCGGAAACTCGGCGGCCTCCTTAATCAGGCGCGCAATCTCAGCGTCCTGCGCCTTGATCGCCGCTTCGCGCTTCTGCCAGTCCTTCTCCAGCGCTTCTTGCTGGTGCTGGTTCTTGCCGTCGCGCAGGCGGATCTCTTCCTCGTATTTGTCCTGCGCCTTCTTGCGATCGAGCGTCTTCTTGTATTCGTAGTCGTCGATCTCGCGCTGCCGCTGCCGCTTCAGCGCTTCTTCCTGCTCCTTGCGCTCGCGCACCACCTGGGCGGTCTCATCGTCCCATGTCGTACGTTGGGTTGCGATCTCGCTTTCGAGCGCCTGCTTCTCCCGCGCGTAGTCCTGGACCATTTGATCAAGTGACGTCGCCGCCACGTCGATCTTGTGCAGTTGCTGCAGATCCTTGCGCTCAAGCGCCACCGCCTCGCGCACGCTCGCCAGCAACTCGACTTCCAGCGAGAGCTTCTCCGCAATTCCCGCCAGCGCCCGCGACACCTCGAGCCCCAGCCCGGAGATTTTCTGCACCACGCCATCCACCGTGACGGCCTCGACAACCTGGCGCACATCGGCCTCGCGCACGTGAGCGGCCGCGATCGACTTGGCGTCCAAGGCCGGCGCCGCTTCAACCTCCTCCTGGATGTCCTCGAACGCCAGCATTGTCTCCGCCTTGCTGCGTTTCGGCCGCGCTGGCGCCCGCTTGCTGTCTTTCGCTGCCATGGAGGATCCTGAGTATATCCGCCGCTCTGTGCGGCCCAAACGAAGGGCGCGATGTCGCGACTGTCGCCCCTGGAGTGATCAACCCCAATCGCTGCGCAGTGCCGCACGCACGCGCCGCCGACCCGCTTTTTGGTCGATCATGACGTGTTGCACAACCCCTTGCCGCGCGTCAATGTTTATGTTACGTTCTACAAATGACAGACGCAGTCGACAACGCCATGTTTGAAATTCTCAAGCGCATCCAGACCGACGTGTCGGGGGTGAAGACCGACGTTGCAGACATAAAATCACGTATGATCTCGCTCGAGGGCCGCGTGGACAAGCTCGAAGCGCTCGTCCGCCGCCAAGGCCGCGACAGCGCCGCCATGCTCGTGATGATGCGCGGCACCGTCGGCATCTACGACGAACGCATGAAAGTCATCGAAGAAGACGTGCGGCTGCTGATGGAGCAGGAGTGAAGCTCATTGCCACCGGCGCGTGAGGCGAGTGCAGACGACAGACACGATCGCGCACATCACCAGATAGGCAAACAACACATTCGGGTCGGCGTCACGCCGGAAGGACGCGGACGATAGAAAGAGCGCGATGGTGGCGCTGCCACCAGCAAGTCCTGCAATCGCTGGCGCGGGATAGGTTATCTGCCCCTTCACACGAGACCTGTAGGCGACAAGTGCGCCGGCTATACCTGCGCTGCTGCCGCCAAGATAGAATGCACCGAGCATGAACATGCCCCAAAGCATGCCAAGAATTTGCAACCGCTCCGGCATCGTCTGCGGCCCGTTCGGATGGGGATCGAATAAAATCGCGCAGCACGCGAGCAGATAGAGCAGCGTGCCGGCCAAGATCGGGCCGAGGAACAAGAACGTTATGAAGACCTTGAACGGATAGCTCTGCTCGGGCCGGGCAGGCGCGTCGGCCCGGCTGTTTCGGGCTGGGAAGACCGGAAACATGGGCAACTCCGATCAGGAAGCAGGAGACGGTACGGCCATTGAGACACGAATTTACAAAGATCGCATACAGGCCGCTGCAAACAAACCGACCCGCCCGAGATTTGCTCCCGGCGGGCCGAGAAAATTCCAGAAATATTCCGGAATGAAGCGCCGCCCCTCACGCCACCTTCGGCTTCAACTCACCCTTCTTATACCGCGCCGCCATTTCGCTCAGCGTTGCAATCCGCTTGATCTTGGAGGCCTGGCCGGCTGTGTTGAACTCGACCAAACGCTGCTTGCAGAGCTTCTGCATGGCGTCCATGGCGGGCTTGAGATACTTGCGCGGATCGAACTCGCCCGGTTCTTCCGACAGCACGCGGCGGATCTGGCCGGTCATCGCCATGCGGTTGTCGGTGTCGATGTTGATCTTGCGCACGCCGTGCTTGATGCCACGCTGGATTTCCTCGACCGGCACGCCCCACGTCGGCTTCATCTTGCCGCCGAATTTATTGATGACGTCCTGCAGCTCCTGCGGCACCGACGACGAGCCGTGCATCACCAGATGCATGTTCGGCAGCTTCTTATGGATTTCCTCGATGACGTTCATGGCCAGCACGCGACCGTCGGGCTTGCGCGAGAACTTGTAGGCGCCGTGGCTGGTGCCCATGGCAATCGCCAGCGCGTCGACCTCGGTTTCCCGCACGAACTTCACGGCTTCATCCGGGTTGGTCAGCAGCTGGTCATGGCTGAGCTTGCCTTCTGCACCGTGGCCGTCTTCCTTGTCGCCCATGCCCGTTTCGAGGGAGCCGAGCACGCCCAGTTCGCCTTCCACCGAGATGCCGCCCAGATGCGACATGCGCGTCACTTCCTTGGTGACGCCGAC
>JANYHP010000300.1 GCA_025359005.1 Hyphomicrobiaceae bacterium
TTCGGCAACAGCGGCAACGACACGCTGTCGGATGGCGACGGCAATGACGTGGTGCACGGCGGCAGCGGCAATGACCGCGTGATCGCGGGCCAGGGTAACGACGTCTATGTGGGCGGCTCCGGCGTCGACACGCTGACCTTCCGCGACGCAACGAATGGTGTCACCGTCGATCTTTCCAAGCATGTCGCCGACGGCATGGGACACGATCGGGTCTATGGTTTCGAGATCATCGAAGGATCAAACTACAACGACGTACTGAAAGGATCCAAACACGCCGAAACGTTGTCAGGCGGCGCCGGCAACGACGTGTTGCGCGGCTTCGGCGGTGCCGACACGCTGATCGGCGGCGCCGGCAGCGATACGTTCGTGTGGAAGTTGGCGGATATCCAGAAGCAGGCGAGCCACGGCGACGTGGCCACGATCGTCGACATGACCAGTTCCGACCACATCGATCTGCGCGACTTCACCAAGGGCATGAGCGCTGCGCAAGTGCAGAACGCGATCCAAGTCCAGAGCGACGGCACAAACTCCCAACTGTTTGTGCATGTGGGCTCGGGCTATACCGAGATTGCCACGCTCAACCACTTCACCGGCCATTCAGCGCACGACATGCTGATGTCCGGAATGATCCTCGCCTGACACACCCGCAGTCGACAGCGAAGTTCGTTGTTTGTTGCAAGTTCTGCGGTCAACCAGGCCTTCCTTAACCGGAAATTGCTCTCGCTGGCCGCGCCTCAACGCCTGTCACCTTGCGGATCGGAACCCGGCTTCAGTGCCAAGCGGTTTCGGTCCGCTTTTTTTGGGCACCGCCGACAGCCACTGGCCGCGCGACGTGCATCTCCACGAAATTGCCATCCCAGCTCCGCGGAAGTTCCTTCGTTAAGCCACGAACACAGTGAAATGTCGGCGGACGTGCGAACGGAGACCGTGCGCGTGGCTGCGGCACCGTCCCGGCCGCCGGCCCCGATGGATTCTTTCACGGATGCTTTCCATGACCACACAAAGCGATGGGATCCGGCCCCGTGCGCGCACAGCCTTCACACGCCGCGAGGTCATGAAGACGTTCGGCCTCTCCGCACTGCTCATCCATCCCGTCTTGCGCAGCATGGCCTACGCGGCACCGACGCCGTTCGAAACCGCACCCCGATATGTGCTGTTCTTTAAGGGTGGCTCGTTCTATCCCGCCCGCACCAATCCGGTTTCCCTTGCATCGCTCGGCGGGACACCCATCGCGCCCTTGCAGCCGCACGCGGCCGACCTTGTCCTATTTCGCAACATGAACATCCATGGCGGCAGCCCGAAGAGCGAAGGCTACACGGAGGAGCATGCTGCGGGCGTGATCGGCTGCACCACCGGCAACAGCTACAAATATGCAGGCAACGATTCCTATTTCGCCTACACCGATAATGAATCGATCGATGTGCGTATCGCGCGGTCCTACGCCGAGCGCGCCGACCTCAGGGAGGTACCGCTCGCGTCGCTGCATATCGGCGGCGGCGCGCACTCGGATGCCGATCAGGTCGGCGTCGGCAATCGTTTCATCTCGTTTCGCAATCGCCAGCGCGGCGATACGCGTCACGGTAACGCCATCGAGCCCATCCAGGACGCGGGGCAAGTCTATGATACACTGATGCGGGTCGCCGCGGCGTCGTGCAATGCGCACTCGAACCAGCCCGGCCACGACAAGGCGCAGATGGCAACGGCACTGACCCGTCGCGCCAGCGTCGTCGATTTCATCCTGGCGGACATCAAAGATGCGAAGCGCCGTTACGGCATGGACAGCGAGCACGCCCGAAAACTCGACGGTATGCTCGATGGTTGGAGCCAGACCGAAAAATCCGTCCATCGCCGGGCCGATGCGAGCGCCGCAAGCTCCACACAACGTGCGGCATCTTGCCCAACCGCCACCCGCCCCTCGGGCAATGGCGCCAACACCTACAGCCTCGACAAGTTGTCGCCCGTGCACGACCAGATGATCGCGCTCATCAAGCTAGCCTTCGAGACCGACCTGACACGCGTCGCAGCCTTCACGCTCTCCGGCGGCTCCAGTGGGCAGACCTGGCCGAGCCGCGGCATCCATGCCGCCCACCATCAGTTGGAGCACAGCGGCAATATCGATGCGCTGGTGACGATCGACACCTATTATGCGGAAAAATTTGCCGGCCTGCTGGCCGCCCTCAAATCGATCGACGATGGCGGCGGGCGCACCGCGCTTTACAACAGCTCCGTCCTGCTTGGCATGGAATGCTGGTCGAACAGCGCGTCCGGCCATTATCTCACCAACATCCCCTTCGTCTTCGCCGGCCAGGGCGGCGGCCGCTTCAAGACCGGCCGCATCGTCGATGCCAACGGCCGCAACAACAACGACCTGCATGTCTCATGCCTCAATGCGGCCGGTATCGACATCAAGACCTTCGGCCTGCCCTCCCTGTGCAAAGGGCCTATCTTGTGATGGCGACTACAACAGGCGCGCGTTTGATCGCGTACTTGGCGGTATGGCTGGCAGTCGCCGCCACACTCGTGCTTGGTGCGGCGGCTGAAGCACAAACGTCGATCGCACCGCCGCTTGGTCTCGGGGGCGCCAAGGCGTCGGACATCGACAAGATTGCGCGGCGCTATTTCCCCACCGACGACGCTGCACCGTCGCCCAAGCGCATTTTTCGCCTGACCCGCGACCAGATCGATGCGACCGTCGCATCGTTGTTGCCCGGCATTCTCGTGCCGCCGCTGCGGACCGTCATGGCGCGCGATCCGCTGCAGACCAACTACGAATATGCCGACCTGTTGTCGATCAACGGCGCCAATCATGGCCTCCTGGCCGGTTGGATCGCCGAGATCGCCGCGCGTGTGCAGAAAAAACCGGAGAGCGTCATCGCGTGTGCCGCGAGCGGACAACAAGCCGACTGCCTGAGCGCTGCTGCCCGCCGCTTCATCCTCAAGGCCTTTCGCGGCGACGTGAGCGAGGAACGCGTAGCCAAATACGTGGCCTTTTACATCGCGGCATTAGCCAAAACAGGCTTCGGTGCCGCGACCGCCGATCTCGTGGAGGTTGTTCTCAACGCACCAGACTTTTTGTTTCGGCGTGAAACGGACGTCGGGGCTTTGGGCCGCTTACTACCCGAGCAACTGCTGCAATCGGTCACCTACACGCTCGCAGACCAGCCGCCGGATTTTTTCGAACTGCAATCGGACGCCGCCGCCCAATATCTGACCACAGGCCCTGATGCCGCCAAGACCATCACAAAACTGCTTTCAACTGCTGCAACGCGGGCCAAGCTGAAGCGCTTTCTTATCGCCTGGCTCGAGATCAGGGAGGCCGGCGACTTTACGCTTTCATCGCAGAGCTATCCAGAGTTCACGACAACGGCTGCGGCTGCAATGGTGTCAGGAGCGAGGCACTTCCTGGACCAGCATTTGGCCAAACCGGCACCGACCCTCAAGGACATCACCCAGGCCATCGGCACCGCTTCGGCTGCAGATCAGTCGGACGCGATTGCCGCTAAACTCGCCGAGTTGGAGCCGCCGCAGCGTCTCGGCATCTTCACCGAACCGGCCGTCGTCGCGTCGCATTCCGGCCCGACCGGCACGCGCCCGATCAAGCGAGGGGTGTTCTGGGCCCGCAAAGTCTTGTGCTTGCCGTTGGGTCAGCCGCCGAAGGAGTTGCACGCCACATTGGACGACATCGCGGGCGCGACGGAACGCCAGCGCATCGAGCAATCGACGCGACGCGGCGCCTGTGCCGGTTGCCACAAGGTCATCAACCCGCTTGGCTTCATGCTGGAGAACTACGATGCCCTCGGCCGCTGGCGCAGCCATGACAATGGGAAGCCCATCGACGCGCGCGTGCTGATCGACTTCCTCGGCGAACCCGCAGTCGCCGCCGCAAAGCCCCTGGACGCGCTGCGGGCGCTCACCAGCTCCGATCAGTTCAAACAGTGCTTCGTCCGACAGATGTTCCGATTCTACATGGGCCGCGCCGAAGCGCCCACCGACGATCCGGTGCTGCGCCGGATGTTCACGACCTTTGCGGCTGACGATGACCAGGACCTTTTGAGGACGCTTTATGTCCTCACGTCGTCCGACAGGATCGTCCGGCGGCAGTGATCAGCGCCGCCGTTGCACCTGATCCCACCGGTTTGGCGTATGGCAATTGGCGCAAGCCGGGCGCCGACCACGGTGCACGTCATCCTGCGCGTGACAACTGACGCATGCCCGCGGGTCCGGCTGGCGTGTCTCACGCAATGGCTTTGTGTGGCATTCCGCGCAGTCTACGCCTGCGTGTTTGCCGGTGAGAGCAAATCCGGTTTCCGTTTCGGCGTGGGCGAACTTCTTGGTCTGGCGCCGTGCCTTCAGTAGCGCGATCTGCTCGACGAGCGTATGCGGCCACTCCGCCTTCGCCACAGATGGCGCCTCGGCACTGCGACGCTCCACTTCGGCATAAACTGCTTCAGCATCGCGCGCTTCGGCCGTTTCGACCGACATCGGTGATACTGCAATCGCTGGGGGCGGGACTGGGTTCGTGGCCCGCACAGCTCGCTTTGGCGGTGTCGCGAGCGTCGGCGCAGCTGTTATTGCCGGAGACGCTGGACTGGGCACTGTTGCGACGCGGCGGGTCTGCAATGGAGACTTCGCCGGGCTCGCCGCCTTTGTCGCTGGCATTGGCGCTGGCACACTTTGCACTTCGGCAACGCCGCTCGTCGAAACGCCGTCACCGTCAACGCCCCAGACTGCCACCACGTGCAACGACGCGGCGACGACCATGATCAGGAACAGTGGCATATGGAAGAGCCGCCATCGCGCTGCTATCTGCTCGGCCAGCGCCCGCCGCCGCGTCCGGCGCACGCGGCGCGCATAGTCGGAAAGTTGCTTCCCCAGGACGTCGCGCACGACCTCCAGATCGTCCGCATCGATCTGCCCCGAGTGGCTGACTTGCGCGACAAACGCCTGGACTGCGTTGCTCAAGTTGGTGCTCTGCTGATGGAACCGGAGGCGGATCGCCGCGTGGCCACGCAGGCTCTGTCGCGGCGCAAGCTGTCGCGTATCGAACAGGTCGAACGCGTCCAGCAAGGCCTGCGTGTGCGTCGCCGGCCCCTTGAGGCGTACCAGAACAGCGGCGATCGCGTCACGTTCGTCGGCTGCACGCTGCCGTCCATCGTAGAAGGCGGCGCTGACCTTGGCGTAGATTATATGCCCGGCAAAGCCGCTGAGCACGACCGCCAGCATGGACCACAACGCGACGTTGGCGTTGAACGCGCCAAGGCCAAAATTGCAATGATAGAGAATAGCCACGGGACCGGCGATGCCGAAGACGATGTGGATCTGAAACCAGCCACCGACGGTGCCGACGAAGCGCCGTGATCCTATCACTTTGCGCCACGGATAGAGCAGCAGCAGCGCCATCATCGTCGCGCCCATGACACCAAGCCAGAAGCGCAAGCCGCTGCCAAAGCGGATATCTGCAAGGCCTGCACCCAGCGCGCTCACCCACGCATCGACGGGCGCGACACCGGTTGCAACGCCGAGCTTGAGGAAAACGCCGGGAACGGCCGCGAGCATTGCCAAACCAAGATAGATCAACGCGGTTGCAGCCCGCATCGACCGGACGGGGCGCTTCGCTGCCAGTTCCAAGCGGTCGCGCATGCCGATGCCGTCGTGCCTCTCCGTTGCGACGGGGCCATGTGGGTCGTGAAATTTAGCAGCCCCGGCTGACACGACGATCACGACCCTCAAAACGCATGCCGACATCCGGCACCCACAGCAGCCAGAGTCTTTCCGGGCAAATGTGCGCAATTGTGTGGTGCAATCGCAGCGTCCGTGCGGCAGCGCCGATGCCGCACGGGCGGCGCCATGCCGTCGCCGCAAGCCTCTGTCAAACGCTGCGCATGACGATACCGTTGCCTGCCACCAGTTTTGGCTTCTATGGCGTGGCTCTGGCCGCGCTTTGGCTGACGTTCGGCCTCGGGCACCGACTGAGAGAGCGCATGGCCCGAGCGCGCCGCGACCGCGCCGACGCGGAAGGCGACGCAGAGCCTGTTTCACTGCATCCCGTCATCGATCCGGCGCGCTGCATCGGCTGCGGCGCGTGCGCACATGCCTGCCCCGAAGGCAGCATCATCGGTCTCGTCGCCGGCAAAGCTCAGTTGCTCGATCCCGGAAGCTGCGTTGGCCATGGCGCCTGCCAGACCGCCTGCCCTGCCGGCGCCGTCGATCTCGTCTTCGGCACGGCGCGGCGCGGCATCGACATCCCCATCGTGACGCGCGACCTGGAAAGCAGCGTCCCCGGCGTCTACATCGCCGGCGAGTTGGGCGGCGTGGGCCTTATCGCCAACGCCGTCGAGCAGGGGACGCGCGCGATCGACGCCATTGCGCGCGGTAGGCGAAAACGCGCAGCCCATGCCTACGACGTCGTCATCATCGGCGCGGGTCCGGCCGGGATCGCCGCAAGCCTCCGAGCCAAGGAGCTGGGCTTACGGGCCATCACCTTCGAGCAGCAGACACTGGGCGGCGCCGTCGCGCGCTATCCCGCCACGAAGCTGGTGATGACCCGCGCGATGGACCTGCCGCTGCATGGCGCAGTCCGCTTCCGTCGCGTCCGCAAGGAGAGGCTGCTTGCGCTTTGGCAGACCGTAAGTGCCTCGACGCGCCTCGACATCATCCAGAATGCCCGTGTCGACCGCATCACGCCCGTCCCTGGCGGCTTCGAGATTGCGACCTCGGCCGGCGTTGCGCGATCGGCGACTGTGCTGATGGCAACGGGCCGACGGGGCGCGCCGCGCCGCCTGGGCGTGCCGGGCGAAAGCCTTGCCAAGGTCTGTTATGGTCTCGACACGACGCAGCGCTTTGCCGGCCGTCACGTGCTTGTTGTCGGCGGCGGAGACACCGCGCTTGAAGCAGCGGTCGAGCTTGCAAAAGGTAGCGCTGCATCAGTGACGCTGTGCTATCGAGGCGCCACCTTCGATCGTGCCAAAGCCGCCAACCGCCAAAGGCTGGATGACGCAGAACGGCGCGGCCGCGTTACTGTCATGGAGCGTGCGCACGTCCGTGTCATTGAGCAGTCGCGCGTTAAGATAGAAAGCGCCAAAGGACCCGGTTGGCTTCGCAACGACGCGGTGATCATCTGCGCGGGCGGGCTGCTGCCGACCGCGCTGCTGGCCGATACCGGCGTTGCCATCGACCGCAAATTCGGCATGCCGTAGAGCGCCGAGATCCGCACACTCACGAACCGCACGCGTTACGGGACCAACCCGCGCCGGGTGGGTCCGTCGTCGTCACCGTCGGGTGCCACGTCGGTGGGTCCTGTGGCGAAGGGTACGTTGGTTTCGCGAACGGGTCGATCCGGGGCCGCAGACAACAGATCAGCCCTTTGCCCGGCGGGTGTCCAGGGACGCGTACCGCGTGCGGCGCCGACAGTATGGATCTCGACGCCGTCAGCCGCGAAATAGATGAGGTGTCCGTCGCCTGAGCGAAAGCGCGCCGGATCGATGATGACAGGCCCGTCGGTTCGCGCGCTGCCCGCGCAGCCCCGCCCCGGCAGGAAACGTGTCACAATTACCGTCGCGGTCGCGCAATGATCCCTGAGCCCCGCCGCACTCGTCAGGTAGGCGATCTCACGGGTGCCGACCCGCGCCGCGCAGCCGAGTGCGTCGCAGGTAAAGCCTTGCGCGGCGGCCACATCCTTGGCGGTGCGCTTGTCGCCGTCGTATTCGAGCCAGCGGGCCAATTCAAACAACCCGCCGCGCGCCGCCACCGCAGTCAGCCGTCCATCGGCACCACGCACGGCGATCGTCGTGCCATCGCGACTGACCAACATGTCGGCACGCTTGAGCGTCGGCGCCAGCACAAGGCCGGCCGCGATCGGAAGCAAACCCAGCAGGCGCCATGGCCGGCTCCACAGCAGCAGCCAAAGGCCGCCCGCGATCATCAGATGAAACGAGATCGCCGGGATCGCCGGGATGCGCACCGACGAGGCTGGTAGTGCCGCCACGCCTTGCGCGATCAGCGTCATGGCGTCGATACCCCACCCCATGGCGACGAGCGGCCAATGCTCGAGGCCCAGCGGCAGCGCGATCAGCGTCGCGAGCGCCAGCGGCATCACGTAGAGATCGCACAAGGGCAGCGCGACGAGATTGGCGAGCATCGCCAGCAATTGCGTGTTGTGGAAATGATAGACGCCGAACGGCGCCACCGCGGCACTCGCAATGATCGTGGTCGTGAAGCTGCCACCGATATGGGCTGCGGTGCGCCGGATCGGCCCGGCGTCTCCCGGCAGCTTGGCCGCGTTCTCACGCGCCAGACGGATGCCCTCGTAGACCGAAATCAGCCCCGCGACAGAGGCGTATGACATTTGGAACCCCGGATCGAAGATGCTCTCCGGAAACACAATGAGGATGGCCAACGCCGACAAGGCCACGTTGCGCAGGCTGACAGCTTGGCGATCCAGCATAACTGCCAGGAACATGATCGAGATCATGATGTACGAGCGCACGGTGGCGAACGACGAGCCCGACATCAGCAGATAGCCGAGTGCGCCGACCAGGGCGCCAGCCGCCGCCCACTTCTTGATCGGATAGTTCAGCGCCACGTGCGGGACCGCCGCCAGCAGGGTGCGGATAAGCACGAAAATGGCCCCCGCCATCACCACCATGTGGAGGCCTGAAATCGAGAGGATGTGGAACAGGCCCGAGTCGCGATAGGCGTTGTTGGTGCCGTCCGTGATGCCGCCGCGTTCGCCGGTGATCAGCGCTGCGGCGATCGCGCCCGTCTCGCCCGGAAGGCCGGTCATGATCCGCCGCGTGATCCAGTAGCGGATGCTTTCCATGCCCGCCTTGAGGCGCAAAGTCAGCGGTTGGGGCAGCGTACTTTCGACCACCACGACCGGGCCAGTCGCGAGCCCGACGGCGCCCATTGCATAAAACCAGGCGTAGCGACCGAAATCGAAGTCCCCTGCCACGCTCGGTGGCTGCGGGGCTGCGAGATTGGCGCGCACGCGCACAACCTGCCCCGGCACCAGCCCCGGCGTTTCAGTCAACGAGCGCACCCGCACCCGGTGCGGCCAGCGCGCCTGTGGCAGGCGTTCGAAGTCGGTAACCTGGATCGTGATGCGCTGGCCCTTGGTCGGCCGCGGCTCGACCAGTTCCACCCAGCCCGTCACCTGCACGGCCGTGATCGGGCGCGCCAGCACCGGCGCCCGCATGTATTCGGTCCGAAGTTTGGCGACCGCCGCCCCCAGCGCTATCGCCAGCATGAACCCGCTGGCGAGGCCCCACAGGCCGCTCCGCCGCATAAACAGGTGGAGCAGCGCCGTCGACGCGGCCACCACGGCCAGCATCCAGGCTGGTGGCTCCAACAGTGCCCCGAAATAAAATGCGGCGCCCGTGCCAAAGGCCACTGCAATCCACAGGAACCAGCGCGCCTGCTCCGCCTCGATCTCGGCGCCGATTGCCCGGGTCAATTGGCTTATAGCGCCGGGCCGGCCGATCGGTCGGCCGAGGCCGAACGCTACGCCAGGCGCCGCTGCTCCCAACGCGCCACTTTGGACACCGCCCGGCATATGCTACAGCCGCCCCACACAAAATAATCCGCACAACCAGAGATCAGCACAACCAGCCCATGCCCGACAACACCAAAACACCTCCAGGTAGTAGCCGTCGTCCCGTCGTCACCCGTTTTGCCCCCTCCCCCACCGGCACGTTGCACATCGGCGGAGCGCGTACGGCGCTGTTCAACTGGCTCTATGCCCGCCACACCGGCGGCAAGTTCCTGCTGCGCATCGAAGATACTGACCGCGAGCGCTCCAAGCCCGAGCATGTTGCCGCAATCCTGGACAGTCTGAAGTGGCTTGAACTGGACTGGGATGGCGATCCCCTGTTCCAGTTCGCCCGTGCTGACCGCCATCGCGCCGTTGGCGAGGAGTTGCTCGCGGCCGGCAAGGCCTACCGGTGCTACCTGTCGGCCGAGCAGTTGGCGGATATGCGCGCGCGCGCGGAGGCCGAGAAGCGGCCCCTGACCGTCGAAAGCCCGTGGCGGGACGCCGATCCAGCGACCGCGCCTGCGGGCGTCAAACCGGCGATCCGTCTGCGCACGGCGCGGAGCGGGGAAACTGTGGTTAACGATCTGGTGCAGGGCCGCGTGGTGTTCCCCAACAAAGACCTGGATGACATGATCATCCTGCGTTCGGACGGCGCACCGACTTACAATTTCGCCGTCGTCGTCGACGATCACGATATGGACGTCAGCCACGTAATCCGCGGCGTCGACCACCTCACCAACACCGCGCGCCAGACGCTGGTCAATCTCGCCATGGGGTGGGAGTTGCCGGCCTTTGCGCATATCCCACTCGTGCATGGCTCAGACGGCGCCAAGCTCTCCAAGCGCCATGGCGCGCAAGGCACGGACGAATATCGGTCGATGGGCTATCTACCGGCCGCCCTGCGCAACTACCTGGCGCGGCTTGGCTGGAGCCACGGCGACGACGAGATTTTCTCGACCGAGCAGGCGGTCGCATGGTTCGACGTGGCGCAGGTGGGCAAATCGCCTGCCCGCTTCGATTTCGCCAAGCTCGGCGACCTCAATGGGCACTACATTCGCCAAGCGGACGATGCGGAATTGCTTGGACGCATTCAGGATTTCCTCAAGCACGCCGAGGGCGGACCTGAGGTTGCCGACGCCTTCGCCGCCGCCGGGTGGGACAAGCTGTCAGCGGCGCTGCCCGGATTGCGGGAGCGCGCCAAGACGCTCCCCGAACTCGTCGACGGCGCCGGCTTCATCATTCAGTCGCGGCCGCTGGCGATGGACGAGAAGGCATCAAAGCTGCTGGACGCGGACGCCAAGGTGGCCCTGGCGGACCTTGCCCCGCTGTTCAAAGCGGTGACCGAGTGGGCGCCCGCACCGCTGGAGGCCGCCCTGCGCTCCTACGCTGAGGCAAAGGGACTGAAGCTCGGCAAGGTCGCGCAACCGTTGCGCGCGGCGCTGACCGGGCGCGCCGTGTCGCCACCGGTGTTCGACGTGATGGCCGTGCTCGGCAAAACCGAGGCGCTGGCGCGCATCCGCGATCAGGCCGGGTGAGGCGCGACGGCTCGACGGTTGCCGCCGAATAGTCCACAGTCTGTGTCGACCGTTTCAGCCAAACCAGCTCAGGAGCACCCCATGGACGAGCAAGCACGGCGCCTACTCATGATTGCCATTTTCGGCATCGTTGCCGGCTGGCTCGCCGGGATGCTGGTTGGTCATCCCAAGGGCGGCTTCATCGGCTCGATGATCGCCGGCCTGATCGGCTCCGTCGTTGGCGCCTTTATTCTGCAGGCGCTCAACATGCCGATCAATCTCGGCAATGCCATCGTCAACAACCTCGTGCAGGCAGTCATTGGCGCCGCCGTGGTGCTGCTGGTGGCGCGCATATTCCTTTGACGTTGACTGTGTCTACCCCGTCAAGACCGGTGCGCCTTCCCCAGGGCGCGTCGATTTTTATGGCGCGTCGGCGGCCGGCCGCAAACCGAGGTCTGCAAGGCGCACAGCAAGCTCCGGCGCCAAGATGGGCGTTACCACCTCCATCGCGGCATGCTGCGTGAACAACGCGTAGCCTTCCGCGCCGAGCCGGCGATGGACGTGGGTTACGAGTTTTTTTGCGTCCACCACCCACACCTCGCGCACGCCGTAGGCCGCATAGATCGCTAGCTTCCGCCCGGTGTCGTAGGCAAGACTGCTGTCAGCCACTTCAACCGCCAGCAACACCCCCGGCCCGCTCAGGTCCCGAAGATCAAGCCCACGCGCGAAAACGCAGAAGTCCGGCTCGACATAGGTGTCCGGCGCCAGATGCAGGGTGGTTTCCTGGGCAACCGTTAGTGCGTCCGGCACCGTCCGCTGGAAAAAGTGATTGAGGCTGATCTTCACCGTCTCGTGGAATGCGCCCTTGGGTGACATCGGAACGACCTCCCCGCCGATCAGTTCGAACCGCTCGTTCTCGGGAATGATCCCCGCCGCCACCATCTGCTCGATCTCGGCCACGCTCCACCGCCGCCGCTGCATGCCCTCGGCCGCCTGCGTCGTCGGTTTCATATCCTTAGGGCGCACGTAAGTGTTCATGTTGAAAAACTAGCACAATTCAGGGCCATTGAGAACTAGGAGCCCATCGCGCCAAAATCGCATCAT
>JANYHP010000483.1 GCA_025359005.1 Hyphomicrobiaceae bacterium
GAGCCGGAGTACGGCGCGCGGCCACTCGCGCGCGTCATGCAGGACGAAGTGAAACGCCCGCTGAGCGAGGAGCTCCTCTTCGGGCAGCTCGAGAACGGAGGCCACGTGATCATCGACGCGAAGGACGACAAGATTGTGTTCAGGTTCGCCCTGGAGGCTTCGTCGTGAAGCCGCTCGTCGCGATCCTGATGGGCAGCAAGAGCGATCTCGAGACGCTCGCGCCCGCGCGCGAGATCCTCCGCGAGTTCGGCATCGAGCACGAGGTCAAGGTGCTCTCCGCGCATCGCACGCCGGACGCGCTCTTCGCGTACGTCGCGGCGGCGGAGAGCCGCGGGACCGAGGCGTTCATCGCAGCGGCGGGAGGCGCGGCGCACCTGCCCGGAGTCATCGCGTCGAAGACCACGCTGCCCGTGCTCGGCGTGCCGGTGCAATCGAAGGCGTTGAGCGGCCAGGACAGCCTGCTCTCCATCGTCCAGATGCCCGCCGGCATCCCCGTCGGCACCCTCGCCATCGGCGAACCCGGCGCCGCCAACGCCGGCATCCTGGCAGCCCAGATCCTCGCCCTCATGGACACACAACTCGCCGCCCGCCTCGACACCATGCGCCAGGAACAATCCTCCTCGGTCCCCGACGCCCCGCCTGCGACGTGACGAGCAGGCTGCGACCTGAGGGGCAGACTGCGACGACGATCCGAAGGGCGCAAATGCGTTTCAGCGTATTGCGCCATGCGACACGTTCGGTGTTTCCATTGGCAACACCGCGCTGATCTCCGGCGCAATACGCCGCAAAGGGAGGCTCTTGCACCCCACATCCTCCGACATCAGATTCGAGTTCCCGCGCAACGCGATGGGCCAATACGCACCGCCGCCGAACAAGCGAACCAGAGCTGCACTTCGGCAGCTGCTCGGCAGGATTGCTGACGGTCGGAGGTGGAGTGGGACGGTCGAGGTTGGCCCGTTGCTGCCGTGCGGCAGCTCTCCTAGGAGATGGAAGGTCAGGCCCAGGAAGCGGACCACCATTGTCTGACCCGATTTTGGTTAAGCTGGCGTGCCAACCGCATCGATCAATGCCTGATAGATACGAATAGGTTCTTCGGCCACGCGATTGCAAACATAGAGAAACCACTCGCTGCCATAGACAACGTACTCGCGTGTCGGGTAGCCGCGCGACTTCATGATGTCGAGTTGGCTGTCCCAAAGGCCGAGCAACATCTCGAACTCGAAGGCCCCAGCGGCAGCGCCGTGCTCGCCGATGAAATTATGAAGATCATCCAGAAGCAAGATGTCATGGGTTGCGATGGAGCACACGTGCCCGCTGCCAATAAGCGTCTTGGCCAACTCGCGATACCGCGCCGCGAGTTCAGGGCTATTGCGCGGGAACGCCGTCGCCTCAGGTTCGAGATACGCGCCCTTCACAAGCCTGACTTACCGGGAAGTTGAAGCATTGCTGGTAGATCGTGCGCTGTTCGATGCAGCCGTGCTTGAAGCGTAATGCCGACGGTTGCACCAAATTCTCCGCTCAGTTTCCGATAAAGGTTAAGCGTGAGATCAGTGCGGTCAGAACCCTCCATGGACACGATCATCTCGCGGCCGGACGCGTTGCAGGCCTTTGCGATACGTGAGGCGTTGGCATATCCCACTTCGGGGCTGATCGCTGAACCGACGTGCGAAAGATCGAGCGAGATAGTTGAATCGATCTTTCGTCGTTCGATTTCGCCGATCAGAGCGAGAAACGCTTCTGTTTCCGAATGCGCCAGTGCAACATCCCGGCAGCTTTCGCCCATGTAATCGACTGTAGCGCGGTGGCCCTTTTCGTTGATCGATGCCAACACATCAAGTGCCTCTAACGCGGTCTCGCCGCCGATGAACCTCTGAGAGACGCGACGCGCCACCGCTTCAAGAGCGGGATCGGCAGAAATGCGCGCTTTAACATTCTCGTTCAAAGCCAACGCGCGCAACGCGTCCGCGCCGCCAGCAACCAGTTTGGCCCATTCGACTGGGAACTCGATTTTGTTCACTTTTATACCTTACTGGCAGTTCGAAACGGCTTTAAGTGCTGTCCGATTGTTGCCTACGCGAAGGACGCTTTACCCCGTGAGACCTGCCGCGAACAGAGCAGGCCTACAAGAGGATTCCATTTCCGTTGTTGGCCCGGTCCCACAATGTTCTCTTCGTCCGCACTTCACAGCAGCGGAAGTCGGCGGTCAACGGATTGTAGAGAAACCGCACGGAAGCGATGGCTCAATCGCGCCCCCCCCGCCGCCGGCATCGCCCCACACGCCGTGCCCCACCCCTGCGCAATCCCCATTGAGCCTCCGGCCAGAAATCGCCTAGACACGTCTCATGACCGCGACACACCTCTCCGCCGCCCTGCCCCCTGGCTCCACCATCGGCATCCTCGGCTCAGGCCAGCTCGGCCGCATGCTGGCCATGGCCGCCGCCCGCCTCGGGCTCAAATGCCACGTCTACGCCGACGCACCTGGCCCCGCCTTCGACGTCGCAGCCGCAACCACCGTCGCCCCCTATGACGACCATGCCGCCCTCGACCGCTTCGCCGCGTCCATCCGCGTCGCCACCTACGAGTTCGAGAACATCCCGCTCGCCACCGTCGAACACCTCGCCCGCCATGTCCCCGTCCGCCCCGGCGCCAAGGCCCTCGCCACCGCCCAGGATCGCCTCAACGAAAAAACGCTCGCCCGCGCGCTCGGCTCCCGCACCGCCGACTTCGCAGCCATCGACAGCCGCGCCGATCTCGACACGGCCATCGCCCGCCACGGCACACCCGCCATCCTCAAAACCCGCCGCTTCGGCTACGATGGCAAAGGCCAGGCGAAAATCCTTTCGCCCGCCGACGCCACCGCAGCCCTCGCCGACATGCGCGGCCAGCCAGCGATCCTCGAGAGCTTCATAACCTTCGAGCGCGAAATCTCCGTCATCGCCGTGCGCGATACGGCCGGCGCGTTCGCGGCCTACGACGTCACCGAGAACGTCCACCGCGACCACATTTTGCATACGGCGACAGTGCCCGCCCGCATCGACGCATCGACCCAGCACGCGGCCATCGCCACCACCCGCGGCATTGCCGAAGCAGTCGACTACATCGGCGTCGTCGCCGTCGAGTTCTTCGCGGCAGCCGATGCGCTTTACGTCAATGAAATGGCCCCGCGCGTGCACAATTCAGGACACTGGACCATCGACGCCTGCGTCACGAGCCAGTTCGAAAATCACATCCGCGCCGTCGCCGGCTGGCCATTGGGATCGACCGCGCGCCATTCCGACGCGGTGACGACAAATCTCATCGGCCACGATCACGACGCCTGGGCAGACCTCTCCGCCGAACCCGGCAGCGCCGTCCACCTCTACGGCAAGCGCGACGCCCGCCCCGGCCGCAAGATGGGCCACGTCACGCGGCTTTCGCCGAAATCTTAAGCCCGCGCGCCGCTCGTATAGATCGCCTCTTGCCGCCGCGCGACGGTCGCCTTGCGCGATTGCTCGGCAACTTCCAACGCCGCATACGCCGCATTGATCCGCCGCAGCATGCCCGACAGATAGCTCCCCACATCCTCCGGCAACTCGACCCCTGCAAAGCGATCCGGGTGATACGTCTTGGCCCGCGCCAGATAGGCCGCGCGCACCTCGTCCCACGGCGCCCCGCGCGCCACAGCCAGGATCGTGTGCGGATCGAACCCGTCGAGATCACGCGCCTTCTGGGCCAGATTCTGTGGTTTGGCGCCGGCCAGCAGCTTGACCGCCTTCAGCGCCGACTTGGCGAGGAACCGCCGGTCGCCTTCATAGGGCTCGAATTCGAGAAACAGCGCCGGCCCGTTCAGCACATCGAACGCCGACCGCGCCGCCGGGATCATCAGCCGCCCCGCCGTTACCGACCCGTCGTCGAGCGCTATTTCCACGGCCACGGCCCCCTGCTCGGTAATTTCCGGACGATTGCGCTCGAACATGACTGGCTCCTGGAAAGAGTGTCCCACGCCGGGACAACGACTGGCACTTGCCTTTCCATGAGCAAGGACCGTGCAACTCGGTGATGTTTTCTGCAGCCGCCCGCACCATCAACCAATTTGCCGCCCTCGCCTGAGCCTGCTGCGCTGGCCACGCCGTTCCTTCTGTGCTAGGGCCAGCGCCAATCCAGGCCGGCCATGTCTGACCCATCCCGCCCGCTCGATCCGCGAGCGCGTCGTTGGCTTTTTGTTCTTGGTCGCTATCACCTCTAAGGCCCGCCGCCATGAAAATGCGCAACATCGCCATCATCGCGCACGTCGACCACGGCAAAACGACGCTCGTGGACGCGCTGCTCAAGCAATCCGGCGCTTTCCGGGAAAATCAGAAGGTCGAGAAGCAGGCCATGGACACCAACGACCTTGAGCGGGAGCGTGGCATCACCATTCTCGCCAAGTGCACGTCCATCCTCTGGCACGACACCCGCATCAACATCGTTGACACCCCGGGCCACGCCGACTTCGGCGGTGAAGTCGAGCGCATTCTCAACATGGTCGACGGCGTGGTACTGCTCTGCGACGCGTCCGAAGGGCCCCTGCCGCAGACCAAATTCGTGCTCTCCAAGGCCCTCAAGCTCGGTCTCCGCCCCATCGTCGTCATCAACAAGATCGACCGCCCCGACGAGCGCCACGACGCCGTCCTGAACGAGATCTTCGATTTGTTCGACGGCCTCGACGCGACGCCCGAGCAGCTCGACTTCCCGACCCTCTATGGTTCCGGCCGCGACGGCTGGATGGCCACCGATCCGAGCGGCCCGAAGGGCGATCTGACGCCGCTGTTCGAACTGGTCTTGAAGCACGTGCCCCCGCCCGTTGCCGAGGAAGGCCCGTTTGTGATGCTGGCGACCACCTTGGAAGCCGATCCCTACCTCGGTCGCATTCTGACTGGCCGTATCATCTCCGGCTCCGTTAAGCCCAACCAGCAGATCAAAGCGATCCGCCGCGACGGCACGCTGATCGAGAACACCAAGATCACCAAGGTTTTGGCCTTCCGCGGCCTTGAGCGAACCGCTGTCGATGAAGCGCTGGCCGGCGACATCGTCGCCATCGCCGGCG
>JANYHP010000319.1 GCA_025359005.1 Hyphomicrobiaceae bacterium
CTCAGGCGGCGGCGATGGTGGTGACGGTTCCCGACGAGCCCCGGTATTTGAGCGCGCCGGCATCGACGTAGAGGATGCCGCCGCCGGTCGGATTGGTGGTCGGCAAAGTGGTGGCAGTCTTGATGCCAATGACGCCCACGCCGGCTCCGAAGCCGGCCGTCGCGCCGAGGCCGAGATTGCCGGTTTGCGTGACATTCAATAGCGCCGTGGCGCCGCTGTTTTTCAGCTGCAGAATGTCACCGGTCGAGGTGGCGCTCACCTGCTGCACGGTCAAGGTGGGATTGGCGTCGGCAATGTTGCGGGTGATTTGCAGTCCGGCGCTGCTGAAGTAGGCCTGGGCATTGTTGGCGGTGCTGGTATTGGCGAGCACGGAGACGCCCATCTGCCCGGTGCTGGTGACGACGCCGGCATAGTTGATGTTGAAGCGCGACGTGCCGTTCTGGCGAAGGTCCAGCAGGTTGCCGGTAAACGCCGCTGACGCATTGACCGCGAGATAGCAGCCACCGGTGACGGTGGAGAGCGCGAGGCCCGCGCCACCGACGTACAGGGCGGCTGTGTTGGTGGTGGCGATATCTTTCTGGATGGTGAGTGCTGCGGGCCAGGAGGTAGCGCCAATGCCGACATTGCCGCCGACGAGTTGGATGTTTCTTACCGTACCCGTACCAGTGGCTTCGGTGCCGATGCGCAGCACGTTGGCGGTCGTCGTCCAGTCGAACACGGCGCGCTCGTAGTCGGTGCCGGAGACGCGGAAATTGTAGAGGCCGAGTTGCTGGGCTGCTGCCGTGGCCGCCGTACCACCGTTGTAGAGTTCGAGCAGGTTGGTGCCGGCCCAGACGGTCGCGGCGGCGAGAACGCCGGATGCGTTGAACTGGATCTGGCCGCTGCTGCCGGCCGGTGTGATACCGGTGGCGCCGAAGGCGAACGTGACGGCGCCTGAGCTGGCATTGGCGAGAATCGCCTCTTTCCAGGTGGCACCGTCTGGGCTGACTTTGATGTGGAAATTGTCGTCGCCGGTGGTGCCGAACTCGGCGCGGCCGGAGAAGTTGGTCTGGTAGAGAATGCTGGCGGTGTCGGCGGCAGCATTCTTGTTGATCTTGTGCTGGTGGCCGTTGCCTGCGTGGTTGAAGAGCGACGCGGCGGCGGCGACGGCGAATTTGTTGGTGGCGTCCGGCGTGGCGTTGACGCCGAGCAGGGGCACGCTGGATGCCCACGCCGTGTCGTAGGCGGTGGCGCTGTTCTTGATCAGCAATTGCCCGGTGGTGCCGCCGGTGGCGACGCCAGGGCCGGTGGCACCGGCCGCGCCGGCCGCTCCGCTTGGCCCGGTTGCGCCGCTGGGGCCAGTTAGGCCCGTGGGGCCTGCCGCACCTGCGGGGCCAATGCCGCCGTCAACGCCTTTGGCGGCGACCTTGCTCCACTTGGTGCCGTCGAATGTAGCAGCGGATGTGTGCGCAGTTATGCAGGTATACGTCTCACCACCCGTGGTGACGACGGACGCGGGCGGCCCAACCCCATACACAGTCAAGGCCGTCCAGGCGGCAACCGCGGTCCAGGCAGCGGGCCCGGTTAAACCGATGAGACCCGCTGGCCCGGTCGCACCGGCTGAGCCGGCGACGCCCTGTGGGCCCGTGCTTCCTTGCGGGCCGGTTGTGCCAATAGGGCCTTGCGGACCGCCAGCACCCGCAGCACCTGCCGCCCCGGCTGGCCCTGTCGGTCCCGTGCTTCCGGCAGGCCCGGTTGGTCCCGTTGCTCCTGGGAGACCTGCCGCGCCTGTCGCGCCTGCCGCCCCCTGGGGTATTGTCAGGATGAGGCTTTGGCTTGGGCTCGTGCCGGTAATCGCGGCCGCGGCGGAACTGCCTGCAGCGCCCGTGGTGACCGTACCAAGGGTGAGCACATTGGCCGGGCCGGCGGCACCCGTGCCGCCAATGGCTCCTGGTGCGCCAGTAGGGCCAGCGGGGCCAGGTGAGCCGGTGTTGCCGTCGACGCCTCTTGCGGCCACCTTGCTCCATTTGCTCACGTCGAACGCAGCGGTCGCGGTGTGCGCGGTGGTGCAAACGTAGGTTTCGCCGCCGCTCGTGACCACGGATGCGGGGGGGCCTACGACGTAGGCGGTCGTCGCGGCCCAGGCTGCAACGGCCGTCCATGCTGCGGGGCCTTGCAGGCCATTGGCCCCCGACGGAAAGCTGACGATACCGCTGGTGCGGTCGATCAGGAGCGACTCCTTCCAGACAGAGCCGTCGGCGCTGACCTTCACGTGGACGTTGTCATCCCCGGCAAGACCGATCTCAGCGCGGCCTGAATAGGCGTCCTGCAGGAGGATGCTGGCCGTATCGGCGGCGGCGGCCTTGTTCAGTTTGAGCTGGTGGCCGTGCCCGGCATTGTCGAACAGGCTGGCGGCACTTTTGATGGCGAGGCGGTTGGTGGTGTCGGCGGTGGTGTTGACACCGACAAGGGCGACCGGGTTGATGGATAGCGCTCCGGTGGCGGCCACCCAGGCCGCGCCGTCGAAGACCACGAGCTTGGATTCGTCGGCGATCCAGGCCAGCCAGCCTTTGCGGGGGACATAGAAGGCCCAGGCGCCGTCCTGGAAGGCGGCGATCGCGGTCGCGGGTTGGGCGGCCCAAGCCCCGGATGCGGCGGCCGGGAGAATGAACCGCATGCCGTCCACAGCAGTCGCAGGCGGATTTGCTACGACGCGGCTCTCGGCAGCAACCTGGACGAGCGCGTCCATAGCGCGGAGCGCTTCGTTGTGAGTGACATGCTTCTGCGATTGCGCGGCCGCCAGATAGGGCAAGCCAAGGTTCGGTGTCGTGTCCATGCGGTGTGCGGTCCCGGTTGAGATCCAAACACACCCTCCATCTCGCACAATAGCGCAGAGCAGCAGAAATGCGAAGCGCAACCGGTGGATGAAGTTAACGGCAGTCGCCGCGCGTGGGATGCGTCGCTGGAGTGTTGCGGCAGCGACACACGTCGGTTGACTTCGAGCGGCAGAGAAGGCGATTTCGGTGGGCCTGTGCCGGGCGCGCAGTTGCTGGCGGACGATGTTTGTGCAAACACGACAGTGTCATGGACCGGCGCCGGACAGGATCCGCGCAACAGGTCTGAGCAGCAATTCTGAGCAGTAGTTCCGAGACGGTCGCTAACCGTTCGTTGACCATCTCAGGTGCAGAGTTCGCAGAGGTCGGCCTCGCGGGGGCCCGCGACAGATGACACGAATCACGGCAGCAATGCTGGCCGTTGCTTTCAAGTCGACGCGGGTGGTTCGTCGGATAGACAGTCGGCACGGCATTTGGTGCAGATCAAACAACAGGCGCAGGCAACAACCGCGCCAACGGAGTTGATGATAATGATGGGTCACGGTTCGACAGTGCGCCGTTGGGCGCTTTTGGGCGTGGGCTTGCTTGGGCTCGGCGTTGTCGTTGGGGCACCGGCGGCACAGGCACAGTCCGTGTTCTGGGATTGGGGCGGCAGCGAGACCATTGGCGGCGCCGGCAAGCAGTCCGTCCGGTTTCCCGCCAACTATCGCCCCGGTGAGTTGATCGTCAGCTTCGGTGACCGTCGTCTCTATCACGTCACCAGCGTCGGCACCGCGTCGGCCTACCCGATCGCTATTCCGCGCGAGCAGAGCCGGTGGCAGGGCGTCACCAGCGTGACGTCGAAGCGCGAAAACCCCTCGTGGACGCCGACGCCGACGATGCGCGCTGAAAATCCGCGCCTGCCGATGTGGGTGCCGGGTGGCCATCCGATGAACCCGCTCGGCGTGCGCGCCATGTATCTCGGCTCGAGCGCCTACCGCATTCACGGCACCGACGCGCCCTGGACCATCGGTTCTGCGGTCTCCAAGGGCTGCGTGCGGATGTACAACCAGGACGTCCTCGATCTCTACCCGCGTGTCAACGTCGGCGCTCGCGTGACGGTGACCTGGCAGAAATTCCCCACCGGTGTCGCCATGGCGGCCACCGATGCAGACGTGGCGGCCCCGGCGAAGAAGTATCTGCGCCCGGTGCAGGCGGCGCGTCGTACGGCGCGTCCGGCAACGTCGCAGGCCACAGGTGCTGGCGAGTAAGGTCGGTCCACACCACGTCGATCGTGGGGCGTAGGGCTTTGGACATCTCAGAGGCAGGCGGCAACGCCTGCCTCTTTTTTCGTTGTGGGCGGTGCTGATTACACAAGTGGCGCGGCTAAGCGTTATGCGGGTTTATGCGGATGTCGCCACGGCCGCGCGATGTGCTATAGGGCTGAAAAAAGTTCAACGCAGAGGGAAAAATCCGCATGACGCTCACACGCCGCCGGCTCGGTTCTGGTCTCGCAGCGACCGCCCTCGCCACCGCCTATGGCAGGCCCGGATGGGCGCAGAGTCCGATTGTCGTCAAGTTCAGCCACGTGGTGACGCAGGACGCGCCGAAGGGCAAAGGCTCGATGCGGTTCAAGGAGCTGGTGGAGAAGTACACCGAGGGCAAGGCCAAGGTGGAAGTCTATCACAACTCCACGCTCTACAAGGACAAGGAAGAGATCGAGGCGCTGCAGCTGGGCGCGGTGCAGATGCTGGCGCCGTCGACGGCGAAGTTCGGACCGCTCGGCGCAAAGGAATTCGAGGCGCTCGACCTGCCCTATGTGTTCTCAACTGACGATCAGTACGCCAAGGTGATGGCCGGTGACGTCGGTAAGTGGCTGTTCAAGAAGCTCGAGACGGCGACGCAGTCGGGCGGCGCGATTACCGGCTTGGCCTTCTGGGACAACGGCTTCCACATGTTCTCGGCCAACAAGCCGCTGCTTAAGCCGGCGGATTTGCAAGGCGTCAAGATCCGCATCTCCGGCTCGAAGGTGGCGGACCAGTATTTCCGCAAGCTCGGTGCCATCCCGCAGATCCTGGCGTTCTCGGAAGTCTATCAGGCACTGCAGACGGGCGTGGTGGATGGGTGCGAGAACACGGCGTCGAACTACCTGACGCAGAAGTTCCACGAGGTGCAAAAGCACATCACGGTGGCCGAGCACGCGCATCTGCAATACGCGGTGATCGTCAATCAGAAGTTCTGGGGTGGCCTGCCGCCCGACATTCGCGCCGGGCTGGACAAGGCGATGGCCGAGGCGACGGAGTACACCAACTCCATCGCGCGGCAGGAGAACGTCGACGCGCTTGCCGAGATCAAGAAGAGCGGCAAGAGCGAGATCCATGTGATGGATGCCGCGCAACGGGCGGTCTGGAAAGAGGCCTTCAAGCCGACCTTCACGTGGGCCGAGGGTCGCGTTGGCAAAGAAGTCATCGAGTTGCTGCTGAAGGCAACGGCGGCCGGTTGAGGTTTGCCTTTTCCCCCGGCGGGAGGCGGCGGGGGAGAAGAGTAGGGATGATGATGCCGGTCCGAAGCGCGGCGCTTGTCATCGATCGCGGGCCCATCCACACTGAAGAGTATGCCAGAGACGAGCCAAGGCGCCTGTGCGCCTAGAAGCCCGCCGGCCATAAAGGGGAAGCGCACATGCTCCGCATTCTGTCCAAGATACTCGACCGGCTGGAGGAGACCATCGTCATCTTCCTCATCGGCGGGGCGACGCTGTTGATCTTTACGGCCGTCATCCATCGCTATGGCACGGGCGTGTCGATCAACATGAGTAAGTGGGCTGCAGCACAGGGATACATGAGCCTCGCGGCGTCGCTCGAGAGCGTCTTCAAGTGGTTTGCCGCCTGGGATCTGTCGTGGTCGCAGGAGTTGTGCATTTTCATGTTCGTGTGGATGGCCAAATTCGGCGCCGCTTATGGCGTGCGCACTGGCGTGCATGTGGGCGTCGACGTGGTGACGAACGCGGTATCGCCGTCGTCGCGCTATTGGGTGGTGCTGTTCGGGCTGATGTGCGGGGCACTGTTTACGGCGACGATCGGTTCGTTCGGGGCGAGTTTCGTCTGGCACATGGCGCACACCAACCAGACGTCGAACGACTTGGAAGTGCCGATGTGGCTGGTCTATCTGGCTATCCCGTGCGGCAGCTATCTGATGTGCTTCCGCTTCCTGCAGGTGATCGCGGTGTTCGCGCGCACGGGCGAGCTCCCACACACCGATGAGAGCCACGTCGAGGGCCTCGATACGAGTGGCGACGCGGCCGCATCCGGTGTTTCCCCTGTCAATGGCGGCGCCGTTGCGGGAGGTGTCCGATGAGCGCGCCCGCCTCCGTCCTCAAGCGCCCGCCCGCCACCATCGGCGGTCCCTTGTCACTCGGCGGCCTTGCGCTGATCGCGATGCCGCTGCTGCTCATCGCGCTGTGTTTTGCCAACAAGGTCGAGATCATCCAGCTGGCGAGTTCGTCGCGGGTGATCATGCTCTTCATCCTGCTGATCTCGATGATGCTGACCGGGATGCCGATCTCCATCGCGCTCGGCCTCACGGTGCTGATTTTCATCTTCACGATGACGAAAGTGCCGATCGACGCGGTCGCTTTGAAACTGTTCACCGGCATCGAGAAGTTCGAGATCATTGCGATCCCGTTCTTCATCCTTGCAGGCAACTTTCTCACGCACGGCGGCGTCGCCCGCCGCATGATCGCGTTCGCCACGTCGCTGATCGGCCATTGGCACGGCGGGCTGGCGCTGGCCGGCGTCGTGGCATGCGCCATGTTCGCGCTGGTGTGCGGCTCGTCGGTCGCGACCGTGGTGGCGATCGGCTCGATCCTGTTGCCGGAGATGGTCAAGGCCGGCTATCCCATGCAGTTCGGCGCCGGCGTCATCACAGTGGCTGGTTCGCTCGGCATTCTCATGCTGCCGTCGATCCCCAAGGTGATCTACGCTGTGTCGACCAACACCTCGATCGGCGCGCTGTTCGTGGCTGGCGTCCTGCCCGGCACGGTGCTGACGATCATGCTGTGCGCGGTGACATGGTATCTCGCGCGCAAGCACAATTACCCGCGGCTGCCGCGCGCGACGTGGACCGATAGCCTGCGCGCCTTCCGCGACAGCATCTGGGGTCTGATGCTGGTGGTCATCATCATCGGCGGCATTTACTCGGGGCTGTTCACGGCGACGGAGGCAGCGGCCATGGCGGCGGTCTACTCGTTCTTCATCGCTGTGTTCGTCTACAAGGATCTCGGCATGAAGGATGTGCCGAAGGTGCTGCTGCGCTCGGCCAACATGAGCGCGATGCTGCTCTACATCATCACCAACGCGGTGCTGTTCTCGTTTGTGCTCGCCAATGAAAACATCCCCAACGCGCTAGCCGATTGGCTGCTGGGGTTGAACCTTGGCCCGGTGGGCTTCCTGCTGGTGGTCAACCTGCTGCTGCTGATCGCCGGTAACTTCATGGAACCGTCGTCGATCATTCTGATCATGGCGCCGATCCTGTTCCCGACGGCAATGAAGCTCGGTATCGATCCGGTACACTTCGGCATCCTCATCGACGTCAACATGGAGGTGGGGCTGTGCCATCCGCCGGTGGGGTTGAACCTTTACGTGGCGTCGGGGATTTCCGGCATCGGCATCACGCAGCTGACCAAGGCCGTCATGCCATGGTTGCTGACGATGCTGGTGTTCCTGGTGATCGTCACCTACTGGCCGTGGCTGACCTTGGTGGTGCCGCAAGCGCTCGACATGATGCCCGGCCACGAGCCGGTGGTGCCGTTGTGGCTGAGCCAGATGCTGAAGTAGGTCGGGTTAGGCGCTCCTTTGCGCGGCTACCCAACACCCACGGACGGAGCAAGCAGTGTTGGGTTACGCAACATTTGAGCCTGGGCGCGGACGCAAGGGTCCGATCCCAGTCACGACAGGCAATCGTTCCGGCCTCCCGGACGAGCCGGGCGAGCATGGCAATTGAACCAACCTACGCGCAGTTGTCCGGATGAGGGGCCTGCATTGGGGGCGGAAGTGCCTATATGATAGGGGTATCGGTCGCGAGACGGAGGTTTCCATGTCAAAGGCATCTCTGATGATGGTCGTCGCGCTGGCGTGGCTCGCGGGCGGTTCGCTAGCCGGCGCGGACGTCGTTCGGGCGGCGGATCGAGCCAAGAGCGTGTTCGACGACGATGCCACGCCGGTGAAGGCGATCCCGAAGGCCAAGCCGAAGCCTGTCTCGAAGACGGCGCAGCGCAAGCGCGCGGCGCTGCAACAGCGCGTGCTTCTGCAGCAGCTGGAACAGCGCCAGCAGAGCGGCTCGGTCGGGCAAAACCTGGAGCGGTTGCGCCAGCAGCAGCAGGAGACCTTGCGCGACCAGCAGCGTGTGCAGCCGCGGCAGTCCCCACCGCGGCAACGCGTCGTCGTGCAACCGAGCGACCCGCTCGGCCAGCGCCTCGAGGGCCTACGTCAGCAACAGAGCGACACCTTGCGGGATCAGCGCAACATCCAACGCCAGCAGCAGATCGAGACTCAGGACGCCATCCGGCGCCAGCGCCAACCGTAAGCGTCGAGCGCAGATCCGGTGGATGTTGATGAGGCGACGCGATTTGCACGCACGCCGCCAGGCCGCGAGCAACGCC
>JANYHP010000326.1 GCA_025359005.1 Hyphomicrobiaceae bacterium
AGCCGGTTGATGGGGTGGCCGCCGATGCGCGTAAGTACGTCGCGCAGGTAGGCTTCGGGCTCGATGCCGTTGAGCACGGCCGTGCGGATGATGGTGTAGAAGATGGCCGCGCGTTCGCCGCCTGCGTCGCTGCCCGCGAACAGCCAGTTTTTTCGGCCCAGAGCCACGGGCCTGATCTGGTTTTCGGCGGCGTTGTTGCTGATCTCCAACCGACCGTTGTCGAGATAGCGCGTGAGCGCGTCCCATCGCCAGCGTGCGTAGCGGATCGCGGCGGCGAGGCCGCTCTTGCCCGAGATCACCTGCAATTGCGCGTCTAACCACACGGCCAACGCGTCGATCTTCGGCTTGGCTGTGCGCTGGCGCACGTCGCGACGGTGCGCGGCTGGCTTGCCAGCGATCGTGCGTTCGATGTCGAACAGCGCGCCGATGCGGTCGAGGGCCTCTTTGGCCAGCGGCGAGGCGTTGCTTTTGAAGATGTCGATGAAGCCGCGCCGCACGTGCGCCCAGCAGGCCACTTCAGCGATCCGCGGCGGGCCTTCGGCACCACCGCCGACCTCATAGAGTTTGCCGAATCCGGCATAGCCGTCCGCGTGCAGCCAGCCGACGAAGCGTGCAAGTTCGGCTTGGACATGCTGGCCTTTTCGATCCGGCGTGTAGCGATAGAGAACCGCTGGTGGCGCTGTTCCAGCGTGCGGGCGCTCGTCGCGCAGATAGACCCACTGGCGGCCGGTTTTGGTTTTGCCAGCGCCAGGCGCGAGCACGTCGATCGGCGTGTCATCGGCGTGGATCACGCGGCCCGCCATCACGTGCTCAGCGATCAGATCGGCGAGCGGCTTCAAGAGCCACGCGATGGTGCCGAGCCATTCGGCGAGCTGGCTGCGATCAAGATCGACGCCGTCGCGTGCGTAGATTTCCGACTGCCGATACAGCGGCAGATGATCGCAGAACTTGGCGATGGCGACGCGCGCGAGCAGCTTCGGACCGGCCATGCCGCGCGGGATTGGCAGCTCTGGCATCGGCACCTGCATCATCGCTTCGCACTTTTTGCACGAGCACGATGGCCGCACGTGCCGGATGACTTCGAAGTGGCCGGGGACGTATTCGAGCACCTCGGTGACGCTCTCGCCGACCTTGCGCAGATCAGTGCCGCCGCAGGTTTTGCAGGTGTCGGGCGTGGCGTGCACGACATCGCGGCGTGGCAGCGAAGGTGGCAACGTGCGGCGCTTTTTCTTCGGCGTCGCGGCCGGCTCAGCAGGCGCTGCGCCTTCGGCGGGCGGCGATGGGACAGCATCCTGTGCGGGCTCTTCTGCGGCCTGTGCGGGTGCCTCGGCTGCGGCCTTGCTGGCTTCGGCATCTTCGAGTGCCAGTTCGAGCTGCTCGATGACGCGCTCGATACGCTCGGAACTGGCACCGAACTTCTCGCGGCGCAGCTTGGCGATTTGAGCTTTCAGTTTCTCAATGGTCAGCTGCACGACGATGAGGCCGTTCTTGGCGGCATCGAGTTCGTTCGTTCTGAGCGCCAGTTCGTCGGCCTTGCTTGCCAGTTCCGCACCCTGTGCCACGACAAGCCGCTTCAACGCGGCGATGTCGTTCGGGAGCTGTTCGGGCGTGAGCGGCATGACGCGCACACTATGTGCGTCGCCGCGTGACGACGCTGAGTCTTGTTGTCGCGATCCACATAATCTCGTGTTTATCGGCTCAACTCATCCCGCGACCGTCGGCTGCCATGTGCGCAGAGGCGCGCGCCAATCAATGCCTTCGAGCAACATCGACAGCTGCGCCGACGTCAGCGACACGGCGCCCTCTTTCGTCACCGGCCAGATGAAGCGCCCCTTCTCCAGCCGCTTGGCGAACAGGCAGAAGCCTTGACCGTCCCAATACAGAATTTTCAGCAGATCGCCGCGGCGGCCACGGAAGACGAACAGGTGACCGGAGAACGGATCTTGCGCGAGCACACTCTGCGCCAGCATCGACAAACCGTCGAAGCCCTTGCGCATGTCGGTCGGGCCCATGGCGAGATAGACGCGCGCGCCCGTCGGAATCGCGATCATGTGCCGCCTCCGTCAAGGCCGCCTCCGTCAAGGCCATCTCCGTCAAGGGCTGTCACGAGACGCCTGAGCGCATCCGGCGCGATGCCCTCGTCGACTTTCACCGTGCGGCCGTTGACGAGACGCACTTCGATCACGCCTGTGCGACATCGATCGCGGCAGGGCTTGTCTGCTTGTGGATCTGGAGCAGGCGGCGCGGCAGCCAGCGGCGGAACAATCGCGACGGCCGAGAAGGCGCTGACGCCCGCGTCCGTCATGGTGACGCCCGGCATCAACCCAGTCCGCACCTGCGTGCGCCAAAGGTAGATCAGCGAGCACGACGCGCCGAACCTCTCGGACGCCGCCGCCACCGACCCGCCCTTGCGGAACGCGGCATCCAGGATCGCGACCTTGTCCTCGACGCTCCACGCCCGCCGACGGCGCACCGTGCTGATCACCTCGGGAAGCTTGGTCATTGTCGTCCTTGCGAGCAGTCGTGTGGACGCCACGATCACCCGCTTCGCGCGACCGGCCAAGCCGTCACAGCCGCAGTCTTGGGCAGACGCTTACTTCTCCACCACCTCACATTGCCAGAACAGCGGGAGCCCCACACTTGGCCATTCCTCGCTCAGCGCAGCATCGACGACATCGCGTCAACTGACACCGGCCCACTCGTGTGGAATTTCA
>JANYHP010000334.1 GCA_025359005.1 Hyphomicrobiaceae bacterium
GGTCCGGCCATCTGCATGGCGCGCACAATGGCCGGGTCGGTCAACGCCGCAGCATAGCCGTCGCGCTGGAGCTTGAACTTCGTGTCATCGATGCTGCGTGAGACATCGGCCGCGAGCACGAGCAACAGGTCGACATCCTGCTCGGTGTCGGCCGCCGCGGGCCGCGGCGGGAGCCAGAGCAATGCGAGCAGCGCCACGCAGCAAAGCCAAACGCCACGGCCTCTGAACCAGGATTGCGATCCCTGCATCAGTTGGGTCTCCGGTCTTGGACCATCCCGCGGTGTCTCTGAACACGCACGTGCGCAGTCTCAGACACCCCAATTGCGACAAAATGGTGCGCGTCCCGGCAGTGCTTGGCAAGTACCGGGACTGACGGCGCGGCGTGCCGCGCGCGCAGGGCTGCGGCCGCTTAACGGTATCGCCCCGCCGCTCTATCCCCCGTCCGACAGGTCGGCTAGAAGGCTGCAAACGCGACGCGGGAGCCCCCAATGACTGCCATCATCGACATCGTCGGCCGCCAGATTTTCGACAGCCGCGGCAACCCCACCGTCGAGGTCGACGTGGTGCTGGAAGACGGCAGCCAGGGCCGGGCGGCAGTGCCATCGGGCGCGTCCACCGGCGCACACGAGGCGGTGGAACTGCGCGACGGCGACAAGACGCGCTATCTGGGCCGGGGCGTGTCCAAGGCGGTTGACGCGGTGAACGGCGAAATCTCGGACGCGCTGCGCGGCATGGATGCCGAGGATCAGCGCCGCATCGATGCTGCTTTGATCGCGCTGGACGGCACCAAGAACAAGGCGCGCCTCGGCGCCAACGCCATTCTCGGCGTATCGCTGGCGGTCGCCAGGGCAGCCTCCGACGCCACGGCGCTGCCGCTCTATCGTTATGTGGGCGGCACCAACGCGCGGACGCTGCCGGTGCCGATGATGAATATCATCAACGGCGGCGCGCACGCCGACAATCCCATCGACATCCAGGAATTCATGATCATGCCGGTCGGTGCCGAAAGCATCGCGGATGCTGTGCGCATCGGCGCGGAGGTGTTCCACACGCTCAAGAAGCAGCTGAGCGATGCCGGCCACGGCACCAACGTCGGCGACGAAGGCGGTTTCGCACCCAACCTCAAGAGCGCCGACGAGGCGATCGGCTTTATCATGAAGTCCATCGAGAAGGCTGGCTACAAGCCGGGCCACGACGTCATGCTGGCGCTCGATTGCGCGGCGACGGAATACTTCAAGAAGGGCAAATACGAGCTGGCCGGCGAGGGCAAGTCGCTGTCGCCTGAGCAGAATGCCAGCTACCTCGCCGATCTCGTGGCGCGCTTTCCGATCATCTCCATCGAGGACGGCATGAGCGAGGACGACTGGGCGGGTTGGAAAGCTCTGACCGGGCTGCTCGGGGCGAAGTGCCAGCTGGTCGGCGACGATCTGTTCGTCACCAACACCGAGCGCCTCGCGCGCGGTATCGCGGCACACACGGCCAATTCGATCCTGGTCAAGGTCAACCAGATCGGCACGCTGTCGGAGACGCTGGACGCCGTCGATATGGCGCACCGCGCGCGCTACACGGCCGTCATGTCGCATCGCTCGGGCGAGACCGAGGACAGCACCATCGCCGACCTCGCCGTGGCGACCAACTGCGGGCAGATCAAGACCGGCTCGCTGTCGCGGTCGGACCGTCTGGCCAAGTACAACCAACTCATCCGCATCGAGGAGGAATTGGGCGACGTCGCCATTTATGCGGGCAAGTCGATCCTGCGCAGCACGTGACGATGCAGGCTGTGCCGATTGGCGTTTGCCGCGTGCCCGGACCTCGCTCTGAGGTCTGAGGGAGGACGCAAACTGTCGCTGGCTGCGACGACCGCGGCTGCCGCGTGGTCGCCCGGCGGACGTCCGTATGGTGTCACGCCGCACCAGTGCGGCGCTCCCGAGTGCTTCCGGGAAAAGTGTGCGCGGTTTTCCCGTCAAGAAGCACGACAAAACAAGAGCCAAGTGCTTCCGGGAAAAGTGTGCGCGGTTTTCCCGTCAAGAAGCACGACAAAACAAGAGCCGAGTGCTTCCGGGAAAGTGTGCGCGGTTTTCCCGACAAGAAGCGCGATAAATCAAAAGCCAGGCGCGTTCCGCGACCTACCAAAGCCGGCACGACCCAAGAGGCAGCGTGCGTCGGGGCCTTGGCAGCAGTTCTCACTGTGGCCGGAGGAAGCCTCGGTTGTAGGGCGCAATAGGCCACTTCGGCCGTATTGCGCCGAGTGTCGGACACGTTGACCAACACTGAGACCTCGCTCGTCCCGGTGCAATACGCCCGAAGTGGGCACTTGCACCCTACAGGTCGCGACCAACCCGCCGCTGAAAGAGGTGCGTAATTTCA
>JANYHP010000489.1 GCA_025359005.1 Hyphomicrobiaceae bacterium
TTCCAAGCCAAAGGCTGGCCGACGGGCATTTGGACGGCCCCCAAGTTTGGACATGTGCGCGAAGGATTAGAGATTTTCCTTGCGTCCGATGCGGGGCACTGCCTGCCAGCGGCGCAGGCACTGCATATCGATCACTTGACGATGTGGGGCGTCAACATAGGCCTGATGCGTGCCGTAATTTCGCATCATGGTCGCCCTGCTGCGGCGCCTAGAAGTCTCGGTCATGTAGAGAAGTTTTGGAACCCGGTGCAGGCCTACGACCCTGACCAGGCAGCATCCACTCTTGGTGCTGCGATCAAATCCTGGCTGCCCGGCGGCTTTCGCGAGGATAAGACAACGCTCCCCGACAGTCCCCGCTTTGAACATTTGATGTGCGGGATGACGGCTCTTGCAGACTGGATTGGTTCTGACGCGAAGCGATTTAAGTTTGTTGAACCACTGGATCAGGACTACTGGGCAACTGCCACCGAGACAGCGACTGCGGCGGTGAGCGCAATTGGCTTGGATTCGTCAAAGCAACGCGCGGTTCGAAAAGCATCCACGACGTTGACATTCCGTGACGTGAGCACATTCGAAACACCGAATCCGCAGCAGCGTCTGGTCAGCGAAACGGATCTCAAGGCTCAGCTTATAATCCTCGAAGCCGAAACCGGCTCCGGCAAGACCGAAGCCGCCCTCTGGCGTTACATCCAATTGTTCGAGGCCGGACATGTCGACGGTCTATATTTCGCGGTGCCGACGCGCGCGGCCGCAACTCAGCTGCACGGACGTGTTGATCGGGCAGCGAAACGGTTATTCGGCAATGCCGATCCGCAAGCGGTGCTGGCTGTGCCCGGATACATGCGGGCAGGCGACGCCGACGGCCGAAAGCTGCCGCATTGGCGGGTGCAGTGGACGGACGATGCCGATGCCGAACAGATTGCTGCGCGTTGGGCGGCCGAGCATTCCACCCGATATCTCGCTGCCCAGATCGCCGTCGGTACTGTCGATCAAGCGATGCTTGGCGCATTGAAAGTCAAGCATGCGCACATGCGTGCATCGAGCATGGCGCGAAGCCTGTTGGTCATTGACGAAGTTCACGCCAGCGACCGCTTCATGACGGCGATCCAGAAGCGATTGCTCGACGAGCACTTGGCTGTCGGCGGCTATGCGATGCTTATGTCGGCAACACTTGGATCTGCCGCCCGCACCACTTGGCTGGGTGGTCGCCAGCCGAAAATCGAGGCGTTTGAGGTTGCGGTGGCGCGACCCTATCCGGCGGTCTGGACCAACGTGCGGCCGACAATGCCCCAATCACCTCAACATAGCGCGGAGCGACAAAAACCTGTTCGAATGGAATTAACTGCCACCATGGCACCGGCCGTGACAGCGGAGGCTGCGCTTCACGCAGCCCGACACGGGGCTCGAGTGCTAGTGATCCGCAACACAGTCAAACGGGCCAACGAGACATTGGCTGCCCTTGAAGGACTGGTAACACCAGCTGACGCAAGACTTCTTTTCAGGGCCACGCTCGACGGTGTCGCGACATTGCATCACAGTCGATTCGCGGGCACCGACCGCAAACTCCTCGATAAGGCTGCCGAAGTTGCTTTGAAACCAGACCCGACGCGGACACCTTCTGGCTTGATCATTATCGGGACGCAAACTCTCGAACAGTCGTTGGATATTGACGCCGATCTTCTGGTCACTGACCTCTGTCCCATCGATGTGCTGCTCCAACGCATCGGTCGCCTGCACCGTCACGTCCTGCCGCGTCCGCATGGCTTCGAGATTCCTCGCTGTATTGTCATGACGCCGGAGCAAGGACTTGCGCCGCTACTGGCTCCCGCTTTCGACAATGGCCTTGGAGCGTGGAAAGATGGCGGCGCGCTTGCTGGCGTTTATCGCGACGTATGTGTTCTGGAACTGACCCAAAACCTTGTTGCACAGCATGCCGAATGGCGTATCCCAGCAATGAACCGGATGCTGGTCGAAAGCGCTACGCATCCTGAGAAGATCCAAGCTCTAGTGACGGAACGCGGGGCCGACTGGAAGCGCTACAACGACGAAGTGCTCGGCAGCGAAATTGCGAAAGCCATGGCCGCCCAAGGCATCATGATCGACCGGCGCGTGTCGTTTGATGCGTGCCAGTTTTCAGACGGTGCCGAGGAACGCATCCGCACCCGGCTCGGCGCCGAAGGCGCAAGGATCGAGTTCTCGGAACCGCCCCCAACTAGCCCGTTCGATCAAACGCCGATCACGGAACTCGTGCTGCCCGCCTTCATGTCAGGCGGCATAGGCCCCGAAGATGCGGTGACTGTGACGTCGCGCTCGTTGGATGAGTTCGCGTTTAGTGTCGGCGCGCGCTCGTTCCGCTACGATAGATTCGGGCTATCATTTTTTTGAACAATGAATCGTATTCTCTAATGATTTACTCCAGAAGAATTATTAAGTACGAATTGTACCTCTGTCGGAGGCTTCCATGACGTTCTGGCTGAAATTCAGGAGCCTAATGACTTCCCACGTTTGGGGGGCAGTCATGACTCTCGGATTTCAGGTCGACTGTGGCCTTCATCGGGATTGCAAATGCCCTCGGTCTTCCGGGGATCCTCCCAGTGAGTCGTCTTCTCTGGCGACATTGCCTTTGGCTCCCCCGCATCTGCGGGGAAAAACGGTTGGAGCGGCTCGCGATGAATAACCTCCTTCGCGATCCTCTGATCCGCATCGAGACGACTGTTGGAATCGAACGCCTTTCACTCCCCGAAGTGTTCGCAGCGCTTGTTGCTGACCGTGTCGAGAGTTTTCCGGCGCTGCGCGCGCATCAGGCCCCGGCTTGGCACATGTTTCTGGCTCAGCTCGGGGCCATCGCCATGCACCGGGCACAGATCACTGACCCGCCCCGTGACGCAGCTGTGTGGCTTGAGACTATCCGAGCGCTGACCAAAGACAAATTTCCCGGCGATGAACCCTGGCAGCTAGTTGTCGCCGACCGCTCACGCCCTGCGTTCATGCAGCCGCCCGTGCCGGACAATGTAACGCTCGACGCCAATGTCGTGACGCCAGACGCACTGGACATGCTGATCACGTCGAAGAACCATGATGTTAAACAAGCGGTCGCGCTGGCTGGGGACGCCGACGACTGGCTTTTCGCGATGATCAACTTGCAGACATGTGAAGGCTATGGTGGCAGCGGCAATTATGGCATCGCTAGAATGAACGGCGGATCGTCCAGTCGCGCGTTAGTTGGACTAGCGCCGATGAGCCAAGCGGCAGCCAACTCAACCGGAGTCCGCGGCGGCACACGTTTCGTGCGCGACGTGACACAACTTGTCGCCCGCCGCGCGACACTCCTCGATAGCGTTCAGATTGGCTATCCCGACACCGGCGGCTTGGCACTTTTGTGGACGCTGCCCTGGCAACAAGGTGATAAGCTTACCCTCACTCAGCTCGACCCATATTTTATTGAAATCTGCCGCCGCATCCGCCTCGACCGTAAAGTAGAAACGCTTACCGCAAATATCGGCACATCAAACGCATCACGGGTGAACGCCGAGGCCTTCAGGGGCGTCATCGGTGATCCTTGGGCGCCCGTGCACATACTGGAGAACAAGGCACTCACGCTCGGCGACGAAGGCGAGTTCGACTATAAGCGCATAGTTGATCTTATATTTTCTGGAAATTGGACACCACCGCTTCTAGCGACGCTTGGCCATGGAGAAGACAAGGCCGCCGCTAGTTGGGTGCTCATCGTACAAGCAATAGCACGCGGCAACAGCAAGACCGGCGGCTTCAAAGAGCGCCTCATCCCGCTATCTGGACGGACCGCGAAACGGATCGGACCACGCTTCAAGGAGCTACATGAACTTGCCAAACAGCAGATCGAGGAAATTGATAAGTTGAGCACAATCATGCGCGGCGCGATTGCGCTTGCGGCAGCGGGTGGCGACACGACCAAAGTCATCAAGAAGCATCGCGTCCGCGCGCAACCTGTCGCGCAGCGCCTCAATGCCGAAGCCGACCGGATATTCTTCGGGTCACTATGGCAGCGCTACGAAGCGGAGCAGAGCGGTGTCGCTGAAAGCGTCGTCGAGGCCAGGCGCGCTTTCATCGAACAGCTCGCAGCCGTTGCCGAAACCCTCTTGCTCAAAGCCATAGCCGACGTGCCCGTCAGCGCCATTCAGCGTCCCCGAGCGCAAGCGCGCGCAGAGCGGCGGTTCCGATCCGGGCTTCGCCATCACGAATACGGCTTCCCCGAATTCTTTGGCGCAGCGATCGCAGCGCCTGTCGCAGAGGACACTGCAACCAATGCAGCCTGAACCGATCAAACAAGCGCCCGACTTGCAGGAATCGATTTTCCAAATTGGCCGCGCCCTGGCCAGCCTGGATGCTGGGGCGTTGGCTGATCTGCGCCGCGAGGCGGCAGATAATGCGCCACTGCCGGCCTACTTCTGGCGGCTGGCGGCGAAGCACGCATTGATCCGTTACGACGAGGCGACTTGGCTACGAATTATCCGCATCATGGCGATCCTGACGGACAAGGGCGAGGCGAGCGGCAAACAATCGCCGCATGCCGGCAAGTCTGCGGACAACAATTGGCGCGGATTTGGCGCCGCGCTTTGCGATGGCGGCGACCGCGCCTGGGGCGTCGGCCAGCTTGATCCACGCCCAATGTTGTCGGAGCTACGCTTTGCCCGTCTGCTGTCTGCAAATGGCGTCATGCGCGCCGATCTGATGGAGCGCGCAGCCCGAGCGCTGGCTGCAAAAAGGTCGCCAGGAGCCGGCGGTGTCGATTGCATCGACCTTGCC
>JANYHP010000373.1 GCA_025359005.1 Hyphomicrobiaceae bacterium
AACCGGCGGAAGCCCCAGGTGCGCAGCCAGTTCCGCGTCTCGGCCGCGTTGCCGATCGTATCGTGCGCGACGTAGTCGATGTCGACGCAACAGTTGAATAAAAGCGGCGCAACACCTGTCAGTCGTCGCAAGTCGTCGCGGCTGGTGGAGCGGTTGACACCGGAGATGAGCAGACGGCGGCCGGCGCCATTCTCGAACAGCCGCAACCCTTCGCGCACGCGCAATTCCCCGCCAGTCAAAACGACGACGGCGTCGCCGGCCGCTGGTTCGTCCGAATCGTAGCGCATTATGCGGGTGGAAAAGGCGGCGAATCCGGCCGACACGGCAAACGCGGCCGCGGCCAAGATGGCAATCGAGACTTTTGCCGCGCGGTGCACGACGCCTCCCGATGTGACGCTCCAGACTGACGACCCGGGACCACCCAATGGCGAGTGGTGCAAGGGCAGCGCGATGTGGAGCCTGTGCGTTACACTCTAACGCGATTCTTCCCCATTCCGTGAATGCAAAGCCTATAAATCCGGTTAATTTTGGGTGTTCTGACAGCCCCACGATGGCGCCGGCGACTAAAAAAGGGCGCGCTGGCCAGCCAGCACACCCTTTGATTGTGGAAACGGATATTCAGGAAACCTGCGATCAGTGCAGGCGGCCCTTGAGGTCGGCGATACTCTGGTCGATCAAGGCGCCAGCCATCGTCGGGGCTTTGCCGCTGATGATCTGCTCGGCGGCAGCGACGGCCAGTTCGACGGAGGCAGAGCGGACCTCGGCTACGGCCTGGGCTTCGGCGCGGGCGATCTTTTCCTCGGCCATCCTGGTGCGGCGCTCGACGCTTTCCTTGAGTTGACGGCGCGCCTCAGTTGCAAGGGCTTCGGCTTCCAGCTTGGCGCCGGCGACGATTGCTGTGGCCTCCTGCTCGGCACCGGCGTGGCGGCGCTTGCTGTCCTCAAGCAATGCTTGCGCTTCCTCGCGCAGGCGGCGGGCTTCGGCGATCTCGGTCTTGATCAGGTCCGCGCGGTCGTCGAGGGCTTTGGTGAGCGCACCAAGGACGCCCTGACGAAGAGCAAAAGCGATCAGGATCGCAAAAGAGACCCCTACCCAGAAGACGGGATTATCCCAGTAGGGCGCGTTGGCAGCCAGCAACACCATGGAGAGTCTCACTTTGCTTTGACAGCGGCGATCGCGCGGGCGATCTCATCGTTGGTGGTGGTCTGGCCGGTCAACTTGGCGACCAGCGCGCCAACAGTTTCCTGGGCGACGCCGCTGACGGTAGCCAGCGACGTCTGCTTGCCAGCCGCAATGCGTTTCTCGGCTTCGGCCACCTTGGCGGCCATCTGCGCGTCGACGGCGGCACGCTCACGATCCGTTTCAGCGGTGATCGTTTCGCGCTGCGACTTGGCGATGCCAGAGGCGTTGGTCTTGGCGGTGGTCAGCGCGTGCTCATAGGATTTCAGCGCCGTTTCGGTTTCGGTTTTCAGATGTTCCGCCTCAGCGAGGTCACCGCGGATACCGTCGGCACGATGCTCGATAACGCCGGCAAGGCGCGGGAGGAGCTTCTTGGACAGCGCCCAATAGAGGAAGCCGAACGTAATCGCGAGCCATAGGAGCTGCGACGGGAATGTCGATTTGTCGAAGGGCGGGAAAGCCACCGGACCAGCGCCGTGACCGCCGTCGGCGACCGTCGCGCCGTGCGCACCGGCCGGAGCATGCGGCTGCGCGCCAGATTTCGCGTCAGATTTGGGAGGTGAGGCCATCGGCGCGTCGCTCGCTGCACTGGAATTCGGTATCGATCGGACTGGTCGGAAGACCCGACCGTCACAACCGGCAAATCAAAGGGGCGAAGCGGCACAGTTCAGTGCAGCACCGCCCGTCAATGGTCTGGCCACACGGGCGGCGCCGCCGGTCAACCGGCAGGCCGGCCCGGCGAAGGCTCAGACTGCGAACAACAGAAGGAGCGCGATCAGCAGCGAGAAGATGCCGAGCGCTTCGGTGAGTGCGAAGCCGAGAAGCAGCGTGCCGCGCTGGCCATCAGCAGCCGACGGATTGCGGAGAGCGCCCGAGAGGAACTGGCCGAACAGGTTGCCGAGGCCGATGCCTGCGCCTGCCATGCCAAGGCATGCGATGCCGGCGCCGATGTACTTTGCTGCTTGGGCGTCCATAGAAAACTCCTAAGGTTGGATCGTTTGTGTTGGGTGGGAGGGGATCAGTGCGCGCCGTGCACTGCGTCAGAAAGATAGACGCAGGTGAGGACGGCAAAGACATAGGCTTGCAGGAAGGCGACGAGCAGCTCGAGCGCGGTAAGCGCGGTCGTCAGCGCCAAAGGCAGCGGCGACAGCACCTTCCAGACGCCGGCCGCCAGCAAGGTGCCGACGAAGCCTGCAAAGATCTTAAGCGCGATATGGCCGGCCAGCATATTGGCGAACAAGCGGACGGAGAGCGAAACGGGCCGGGAGACGAAGGAGATAATCTCGATCGGGATCAACAACGGCATCAACCAG
>JANYHP010000392.1 GCA_025359005.1 Hyphomicrobiaceae bacterium
TGCGTTCATCATGTCCATGATGTTGGGTGCGTTCGGCTTATTCGCCTTTTCTGGACGACCTGACCACGACCAAGCCCGGGTTGATCTTTGCGAGACCTATTCCGCCGACTATGGGAACGACTGGTGGTTCCTGACGTATCAAGGTTGGGCTTACACCGAGAACGGCAACGTCAGCCTCGGACGAACAATCTCTGAACGTGCTTTCGCCGCACGCCGACAGAACGCGAATGCCGTGCACGGCTTGGCTCACGCCATGTTCGAAGACGGTTCCGTGGCGGAGGCTGACGCACTGTTGCGTCAGTGGATGCCGTCCTACGACACATCGGGCATCCAACACGGCCACCTGACGTGGCATTGCGCATTGTTGGCATTGGAACAGGACAATTCCGTCCGCGCTCTGGATCTTTTCACCTCAACATTTCGACCGAGTGCGACGCTGGCCGCGCCAATGAACGTTGTCACTGACGGTGTCTCGTTGCTGTGGCGCCTCCTTTTGGATGGCCGGCCGGTACCGCAAGAGGCTTGGCGGGAGATGGCAGACTACGCGACGAAGACGTTTCCGAAGACTGGTCTCGCCTTCGCCGATGCACACATGGGGCTGCTTGCTGCGGCGACGGGAAATCTCGTTGATCTTGATCGACGCATCAGCGAGTTGGACCAAAGACTGTCTCAGGGCGTCCTCGCCGCGGGTCCTGTGGTGCCCGCCATATGCCGCGCGGCGCGTGCCTTCGCGGAGGCAAATTATCGAGACTGCGTTACTATTCTTGAGCCAGTGACCAGCGAGATTATTCGCATCGGAGGCAGTCATGCACAACGCGAAGTTTTCGAAGACACATACCTCATCGCATTGATCAAGAGTGGCGATCTTGCTCGGGCGCGGTTGGTCCTGGATCAACGCATTCATCGCCGACCATCGCTTAGGCATGATCGTTGGCTTGCCCAGCAGCACAGCAGGCTTGACGGTACGTTGACAACGAGCCGAAACTAATTGCCCGACTTGTGAACAGGATAGGAAACGGACGGTCGGGCTGTGCCCCCGGCACTTCTCCCCACATGCGGCCCCGACACCCTTGCGCGCGCCTAGGGCCGCCCGCTACAGTTGACGTAAGAGGAAACCCGCTGCCCGAGGACCGCACCCATGGATCTCCGCTTCACGCCTGAGGAAAATGCCTTCCGCGCGGAAGTGCGCACGTTCATGACGACGGAAGTGCCACTGCACGTCCGCAAAAAAACCGAGGTGGGCGAGGGGCTGTCCAAGGCTGACTTGGTCGCCTCGCACAAGGCGCTGGCCAAGAAGGGCTGGGCTGCCCCACATTGGCCCAAGGCTTATGGCGGCACCGGCTGGACGCCCATCCAGCATCACATCTTCACCGAGGAGTTGCAGGCCAACTCTGTGCCGCAACCGCTGCCCTTCAACGTCTCGATGTGCGGCCCGGTCATCATCGCGTTCGGTACCGAGGAGCAGAAAAAGCGCTATCTGCCGAAGATGTATAATCTCGACGAGTGGTGGTGCCAGGGCTTCTCCGAACCTGGCGCCGGGTCCGATCTTGCGGGCCTGAAAACAACTGCCGTCAAGAACGACGGCCAGTACGTCATCAACGGCCAGAAGACCTGGACCACCTTGGCCCAGCACGCCGACTGGTGCTTCGTGCTCGCCCGCACCGACATGGAGGCCAAGAAGCAGCTCGGCATCTCGTTCATTCTCGTCGACATGAAGTCGCCGGGCATCACCGTGCGCCCGATCCAGACCATCGACGGCGGCCATGAGGTCAACGAGGTGTTCTTCGACGACGTGAAGGTGCCGCTGGAAAATCTGGTCGGCCAGGAAAACCGCGGCTGGGACTGCGCCAAGTTCCTGCTCGGAAACGAGCGCGTCGGCATCGCCCGTATCGGCCTCTCCAAGCAGCGCATCGGCCGCATCAAGCAACTCGCCGCCAAGGTCATGTCGGGCGACAAGTCTTTGATGGCGGATGAGCGCTTCGCCGAGAAGGTTGCCGCCGTCGAGGTGGAACTGAAGGCGCTGGAAATGACGCAACTGCGCGTGCTCGCGGAGGACGCCAAGCGCAAGTCGAACATGCCCAACCCGGCGTCGTCGATCCTCAAGATCAAGGGTTCGGAGATCCAGCAGGCGACCACCGAGCTGCTGCTCGAAGTGGCCGGCCCGCTGTCGGTGCCCTATCTGCCGGATGAAGCAGACTTCGGCGATGGCGATCATTGGGCTGCCCCCGCAGCCCCGCAGTACTTCAACTTCCGCAAGGTGTCGATCTACGGCGGCTCCAACGAGATACAGCGCAACATCATCGCGAAAGCGGTGCTGGGGTTCTGAGGGAAGCACAAGTAAGCTGGGTCAAGCTTCGATGCGGCACGCATAGATGCGCGACCTAAGGGTACGATCGGTGCTTGTGAGGTAGGGTCGCGCTTCGCGTGACCCTACCTTCGGCGGAAGCATCAGTCACCAGAGTTGCTCGGATGGACCTTTCGATCTGGATTGCCTTTGTAGCTGCAGCGAGCCTTTTGCTTATCATTCCGGGACCGACGATCCTGCTCGTCGTCTCCTATGCCCTCGGCCAAGGCTGGCGCGCCGCGGCGCCTATGGCTGTCGGTGTCGCGCTCGGCGATCTGACGGCGATGAGCGGCTCGCTGCTCGGGCTCGGGGCGTTGCTAGCAACTTCGTCGACGCTTTTCGTGGTGCTGAAGTGGGTTGGCGCGGCATATCTCATTTATCTCGGCGCCAAGCTGCTCAGGGCCGGCGGAACCCTGCAGGTCGAGGCCCGACCGGATGCGTCAAGCCCGTCGAGAATGTTGGCACACTCTTGGTTTGTAACCGCGCTCAACCCGAGAAGCCTGACATTTTTCATCGCCTTTGTGCCGCAATTTCTGGACCCGGCGCGACCGCTGCTGCCGCAGGCAACGGTGGCCATCGCCACATTCGTTGTGCTCGCCTTCGCCGATGCTTTCGGCTACGCGCTGCTGGCCTCCCGGGCGCGCGGGTTGGTTCGATCGCCCCTCGCCATACGGACTTTCAATCGCGCCGGCAGCACAGCCCTCGTTGGTGCCGGCCTAGAGCATTTTCCACCAAAGTTGACACCGGTTTGGTGCAGAAAATGCGATAAACAAAGGACAAAAGCGCTTTCCTCGATCCAAACCAAGTGGAAAGCGCTCTAGTCGCAGCTATGACACGTCCACACGCAAACTGATCCCTTTCGATAGGACCCCGCCCCCATGGACTTCGATCTTTCCGACGACCAGCGCCAGATCAAAGACAGCGTCGACCGCATGCTGGCCGCAGCCTACGCCGACCTGAAAACTAAGGCAGCTGCTCAGAAAGAGCCCGCCGGCTTCAGCGTCGGCAACTGGAAGCAATTTGCCGACCTCGGGCTGCTCGGCATTCCCTTCGCCGAAGACCACGGTGGCCTTGGCGCCGGTCCGGTCGAGACTATGCTGGTGATGGACGCAATCGGCCGCAACGCCGCTATCGAACCGTATTTGTCTACCGTCGTTCTCGGCGGCGGCCTCCTGCGACACGCCGGCACGGCTGCCCAGAAAGCGGCACTGATCCCCGGCGTCATCGAGGGCACGCACCGACTAGCGCTCGCCCATCAGGAACGGCAGTCCCGCTTCGACCTCGCCGACGTCTCCGCCACGGCCCGCAGCGACGGCGCCGGTGGCTACATCCTCAACGGCGAAAAGCTCGTCGTGCTCGGCGGCGACAGTGCCGACACGCTGATCGTCGTGGCACGCATCGATGGCCAGCGCCGTGATCGCGCCGGCATCGGCCTGTTTCTTGTGGGCGGCACGGCTGCCGGCGTCACCCGCAAAGGCTACGCCACCCAGGACGGCGGCCGCGCCGCCGACATCACCTTCGCCAACGTCAAGATCGGCGCCGAGGACGTCATCGCGGGCAAAGGCAGCGACGGCCTCGCAAGCCTCGAGCACGTCATCGATGAAGCCATTGCGGCGCTTGCCGCCGAAGCCATCGGTGCGATGGCCGCGCTACATGACCTGACCGTCGATTACCTCAAAACGCGCAAGCAATTCGGTGTGGCGATCGGTTCGTTCCAGGTGCTGCAGCACAAGTCCGTCGACATGTTCACCGCACTTGAGCAGGCCCGCTCGATGGGTTACTACGCCACCATGATGGCCGCAGAGCCGAACGCCGCCGAACGCCGCCGCGCCATGGCCGCCGTAAAAGTACAGATCGGCAAATCAGCGAAGTTCGTGGGCGAAACCGCCATCCAACTGCACGGCGGCATCGGCATGACCATGGAGTACAAGGCCGGCCACTACTTCAAGCGGTTGACCATGATCGAGATGGCCTTCGGCAACACCGAGCACTTCCTACGCGCCCTCGCGCACGCAGGCGGCCTCATCCCGGCCGCTGCGTGATAACCGTGACAATGTGATTCTGGATATTGAGTGAACCCATGCGTCTTGCGGCAGTGGCCTCCTCAAAATGGCGGCCCTGCTTCGGCATCCCCGTGTCATCAATGATCCACGTTTCGATGGCGCCGTGCAGTTCGTTGTTCGGCAACACAGTTTCGAGCACTTCGGCGAGCCCCATGTCGTCCGACCAGCGCCCCTCGTCGACGACATGCACCGCCGAGGGATGCCGGGCCGCCACCTGCACCGGCCCGGTCAACGCCGCCAAGGGGCCGCCATCGGCTCGACGCACTTGCGTTCGGCCGGCACGACGAGCCCGGCACGCTCGGCGTGCCCGATCACGCTGGAAAGCCGCTCGACATAAGCCGCAAACCGCTCATCACTCCCCGTCGCGGGTCGTCCCAACGTGCTCGCTCCCGGTGCCAAAGATGGGCTCTCGGCACCCAGAGGACCCGCTGCGGCCATCGACTGTGTTTTAATGACTGAGTAAGATTAGCCTTTACGACCGCGACGAGGGTGCCCGCGCCGCAATCCGCCTTTGCCTCGCAGGGCCTCTTGCGCCATAACCCCAGCAACCCATCCCACCTTGGAGTTCCCCCATGGCAACCGCGTCGCTAAAAGGCAAAACCGCCATCGTCACAGGTTCGACGTCGGGAATCGGTCTCGGCATCGCATTGGCGTTCGCGGCCGAAGGGGTCAATGTCGTCATGAACGGCCTCGGCTCGGCCGAGGACAACAAGGCCGCCATTGATCAGGTCGCCAAGTTCGGCACCAAGGTCGCCTTCGATCCAGCCAACATGACCAAACCCGCCGAAATCGCCGCCATGGTTGCGAAGTGCGAGAAGGACTTCGGCGCCGTGGACATCCTTGTCAACAACGCCGGCATCCAGCACGTAAGCCCCATCGAAAGCTTCCCAATCGAAAAGTGGGACGCCATCATCGCCATCAACTTGACGAGCGCGTTTCATTCCATCCGAGCGGCGATTCCGGGAATGAAGGCGCGCAATTTCGGCCGCATCATCAACATCGCCTCGGCCCACTCGCTGCGCGCCTCACCGTTCAAGTCGGCCTATGTGGCCGCCAAGCATGGCCTCGACGGACTGACCAAGGCGGTGGCGCTCGAAGTGGCCGAGTTGCAGATCACAGCCAATTGCATTTCGCCCGGCTTCGTGTGGACGCCGCTTGTCGAAAAACAGATCCCCGACCTCGCGAAGGCCGGCAACATCACCGAGGAGCAGGCCAAACGGAACCTGCTCGCCAAGCAGCCCTCCAAGCGTTTCGGTACCGTCGAGCAGATCGGCGCGCTCGCCGTTTATTTCGCCTCCGACGCAGCGATCGCCGTCACCGGTTCCAACTACTCCATCGATGGCGGCTGGACCGCCGAATGAGCAAATCTCCGCAGAAATCAAAAAAGTCCGATCCGGCTGCACTGGCTCCCGCCGCGCAGCCGCCCCCCCGCGTCAAGCGAATTAACCTGGCGCTCCAGGGCGGTGGCGCGCACGGCGCCTTCACCTGGGGCGTGCTCGATCGGCTGCTCGAAGACGAGCGGATCGAGATCGAAGCCATCTCCGGCACGTCGGCCGGCGCGATGAATGCGGTCGTGGCCGCAGAGGGTCTTGTGGAAGGCGGCCGTGACAAGGCGCGCGCCCAACTCGGCGACTTCTGGAAAGCGGTCGCCGACGCGATGGCGACCAGCGTCGCCGTCAACAACGCCTGGCAGGGTTTCATTCCCTCTTGGGTCACCGACATCAACCCAGCGCTCACGATGTTCCAATCGCTCGCGCAGTCGGCATCTCCCTATCAGTTCAATCCTCTCGACTTCAATCCGCTCAGGACCATCGTCGAGAACGAAGTCGACTTCAATCGCGTCTATCAATGCCAATCGATGAAGCTGTTTATCGCCGCGACCAACGTCGAAACGGGCCGCGTGAAAGTGTTTACCGGCCGCGAGATCACGCTCGACAGCGTCATGGCGTCCGCCTGCCTGCCGACGCTCTACAAGGCCGTATCGATCGACGGCGTGCCCTATTGGGACGGCGGCTACGTCGGCAACCCGGTGCTGTCGCCGTTCCTCAGTGAGTGCACGTCGCCCGATATTCTGATCGTGCAGATCAACCCCAAGCATCGCGCCGGGACCCCGCACAGCTCGCGCGAAATCCTCGACCGGCTGAACGAAATTACCTTCAACGAAAGCCTTGTCCGCGAAATCCAGGCGATCGAATTCGTCAACTGGCACCTGCAGCGCGACCACCTCAAGGGTGCCGGCTATCGCGAAACGTACTTGCATTTGCTGGGGGGAGGCGTCGTCGCCGAAGCCTGGTCGGTCGCGTCAAAAATGAGCGCGACGTGGGATTTTCTCTGTCATCTGCGTGATCAAGGCCGTGCCGAGGCAACCGCGTGGCTCAAGGACCACTTCGACGACATCGGCGCCAAAACGACGATGAGCGTGGATTGACCAGGCCGCGCGGCGACGAGACACCGAGGATGAACATTGACGGGCGCGCCTATCGGACGATCTGGGTCGAGGAAGCGCACGGCGCTGTCTCGATCATCGACCAGACGCGTTTGCCCCATGATCTGGTGGTTGTCGCGCTTGCAACGCTCGCCGACGCCGCCCGCGCGATCAAAACGATGCAGGTGCGCGGCGCGCCGCTGATCGGCGTCACTGCCGCCTACGGGCTGGCGTTGGCGCTGCGTCACGATGCATCCGACACAGCGCTCGCAGCCGCCGCTGCGACACTCGCAACCCAGCGCCCGACAGCGGTCAATCTTGCCTGGGCTCTTGCGCAAATGCAGTCTGCGTTGGCTCCGTTGCCACCCGCTGCGCGCACCAAAGCGGCCTATGCCTTGGCCGCACGCATGGCCGACGACGACGTGGAGAGCTGCCGGCATATCGGCCAACATGGCCTCGCCATCATCAGAACGCTCGCCGTGCAGAAAACGGCTGGCGCGCCGGTCAACATCCTCACCCACTGCAACGCGGGCTGGCTCGCCTGCGTCGACTGGGGAACCGCCACGTCGCCAATTTATCAAGCCCACGAGGCCGGCATGGCGGTGCATGTGTGGGTCGACGAAACGCGGCCCCGCAATCAAGGCGCGGCGCTGACCGCTTACGAACTTGGGTGCCACGGCGTGCCGCATACGATCATCGCCGACAATGCCGGCGGACATCTGATGCAGCAGGGCGCCGTCGACATGTGCATCGTTGGCGCGGATCGCGTCACCCGCAATGGGGACGCCGCCAACAAGATCGGCACCTATCTCAAGGCGCTGGCCGCCCACGATACGGGCACGCCATTTTATGTCGCCATGCCCCATTCGACGATCGATTGGCACATCGGCGATGGCCGCGCGATCGAGATCGAGGAGCGCGACGCGCGCGAGGTTCTGCAGATGACGGGCCGTCTCGCGGACGGCACCGTCGCCACCGTTGACATTGCCGCTCGTGGTTCGCCCGCTGCCAACCCCGCGTTCGATGTGACGCCAGCGCGCCTTATCACTGGCTTCATCACCGAACGCGGCGTCGCGCCCGCCTCTGCCGACGGTTTGGCCGCGCTCTATCCCGAGCGGCTGCTATGAAACACAAAGCAGAAAATACACTGCGCGCCGCAATTGTCGCCACCGCGCGCACGATGAGGGAGCAAGGCCTTTCGCCCGGCTGCAGCGGCAATGTGTCGGCGCGCACCACGTCCGGCTTTCTCATCACGCCGAGTGGCCTGTCCTATGCGGTTATGGAGCCTGCTGATATTGTCGCGCTCAGCCCGGATGGCGCCGTCGCGCCGGCCAACCGCACTCCATCCAGCGAGTGGCGCTTTCATCGCGACATCTATCGGACGCGCGCGGATGTGGCGGCAATCGTGCACACCCATTCCATGCACGCCACCGTGCTCGCCTGCGCGCACCGGCCAATCCCCGCCTTCCACTACATGGTCGCCATGGCCGGCGGCCGCGACATACCGCTGGCGCCCTACGCCACCTTCGGCTCGGACCAGCTTTCCGGATACGTCGTCGGGGCCCTCACCAGGCGCGACGCCTGCCTGCTCGCCAACCACGGCATGGTCGCTGTTGCCGACACGCTAACGCGCGCGCTCGATCTGGCCGGCGGCGTCGAAACCTTGGCGGAAATGTACTGCAAGGTCCTCGCGCTCGGCACGGCCCCCGTGCTCGACGATGCCGAAATGGACGTCGTGCTGGCCAAGTTCAAAACCTACGGGCAATCGCCACCGACGACCCGATGACGCGCCAAGGCCGAAAAAACGCCCCGCGATGAACTCTAGGCTGCGCGCCAGCGAAGCGCGCATCAGTCGCCGCAGGCTCAAGCCGCAACCCCGACCGGCATTTGACTGCCGGAAGACGCGCAAGGGTGCCCTGTCGGCAGCACGTCCCAGCGCGCCGCATGTGCTTGGGTTACTCAATCCTTGTTTTCACCGGGAAAATCGTCGATCAGATAGCGGGTGAAATTTTCCGGCTTGATGCGGCGCTCGGACTTGGCCCAGCTGCGCACGGAAATTCCCGCCGCATGGACACTGTTGGGGTCGCCCGAGACCAGCGGATGCCAGTCGGCCAGCCCGCGGCCTTCCTCGACGCGCCGATAGCCGCAACTTTCGGGGAGCCACGACAGGCTGCGCACCTGCGCCGGATCGATGCGGATGCAGTCGGGCACGTGGCGCTGCCGGTTGGGGTAGTCGCGACATTGGCACGAGCGCACATCGAGCAGCTTGCACGCCACTTTCGTGAGGAAAATCCGTCCTGTATCCTCGTCCTCGATCTTGTTGAGGCAGCACCGTCCACAGCCGTCGCACAGGCTTTCCCATTCCGCCGGCGACATCTCGTCGAGCGTCTTGACCTCCCAGAATGGGCGCTCGTCGGCCATGGTTGGACCGTTGTGCGGGCGAGGATGTGTCACGGCGGCCTCTCGTTTTGCCACAGTCAAACGTGATAGCATGAAGTCAGTTGATGACTTTGGCCAGAAGGCTCAGGTCGCGCGGGTGGGCGCAATTGTCAAATGCGGCGGCCCATGATCAGAGCAGACGGAACGACAGGTAGGGCGATTCGGGCGGTTCTGATGACCGTTGCGCATGCGCGGATGCCGAAATTTGCGGAAGGTGGACTTTGTCGGACATCGATCCCAAGACCAGCGCCTCGCACAGCAGCGCCTCCAGGAGCGGCGTCCCAAACGCGGCTGCCAACGCTGGCGGCCCCGATCGTGACGCTGGGACCGAGCGCGGCGCTATGGCCGCCGCGCGCCGCAGACGGCGCAGTTCGCTGCGCGTCAACTGGCTCGGCATGGATGCCTGGCTCGACAGCAACGTGGCTGGCGCCTGGGAAAACTTCAAAGACCGCTACAACGCAGCGTCCAGTCTGTTTGCAAGGTTCCGACTCACGGGTCCGGCGCGCGTGCTCACTGAGATCGGCTCGGAGGGGTTGACGTTGCTGTGTGGCGCCTTGCTCGTGGTATACGCGGCCTCGATTCCGGCACTCATCGACTTTGACGAGGCCAAGATCAATGCCACCAAGTACAGCGTCAAATTCCTCGATCGCTACGGCAACGAGATCGGCACGCGTGGCATCCTCCAAAATGACTCCGTATCGCTGTCCGACATCCCCGACCACTTGAAAAATGCAACTTTGGCGACCGAGGACCGCCGGTTCTACGAGCATATCGGCGTCGACTTCTTCGGCACGCTGCGCGCCTTCGTGACCAACGTGAATGCTGGAGAAACCGTGCAGGGCGGCTCGACGCTGACGCAGCAGCTGGCCAAAAACCTGTTCCTGTCGCCGGAGCGCTCGTTCACCCGCAAGCTCAAAGAAGTCTACATCGCCTTCCTGCTGGAAGCGCGGTATTCCAAGAACGAAATCCTCAAGCTTTATCTCGACCGTGCCTACATGGGCGGCGGCGCCTTCGGCGTTTCGGCCGCGGCGCAATTCTATTTTGGCAAATCGGTGCGCGACGTGACGCTAGCCGAAGCGGCCATGATGGCCGGCTTGTTCAAGGCGCCGACAAAGTACGCGCCGCATGCCAACCCTGGCAATGCCCGAACGCGCGCCAACGTGGTGCTCTCCAACCTCGTCGAGGCCGGCTACATGACGGCCGGACAGGTGGAAGCGGCGCGCAACAACCCCGCGCGCGCCATCGAAACACGTGCCATCGTCAGTCCCGACTGGTTTCTTGACTGGGCCTTCGAAGAGGCGCAGCGACTAGCGGACGGCAAGGGCGCTACGATCTTGACTGCGCGCACCACGGTCGACATGGGGCTGCAACGCGCCGCCGACGACAGCCTGCAGTCGACCATTAGACAATACACCAAATCGCATCACGTACGTTCGGGAGCCATGGTCTCGATGGATCCCGATGGCGCCGTACGCGCACTGGTCGGCGGCGTCGACTACGGCGAAAGCCAGTTCAACCGGGCAACCAACGCCCGGCGGCAGGCCGGTTCCTCATTCAAACTCTACGTCTACGCCGCCGGCCTCGAGCATGGGTTTACGCCTCGCTCGACGTTCCACGACGGCCCGCCGGCTCCTTGTGGGCCCAAAGGCTGGACGCCAAAAAACTACTCCGGTGGATCTGGCGGCGGCCACTCGGTCTCCATGATCGACGCGTTCAAGACGTCACTGAACACGGTCGCGACTGATCTCGCGCTCTACAAGCTCGGCGCCAACAGTCGCGACAAGGTTGTCGAGATGACGCAGCGCCTCGGCGTCCACGGCGTCAAAAAAACCTGCTCGATGGCGCTCGGTGACGCCGGCGTTTCCCCACTCGAACACACCGGCGCCTATGCCGCCTTCGCCAATAATGGCCGCCGCGCGCTGCCCTACGGGATCCTCGAACTTGTCTCGTCGAAAGGCGAGGTCATCTATTCGCGCGACCGAAACGAAGCGCCGGCGCCGCAGGTTCTCAAGCCGCGCATCGTCGCCGAGATGAACCAGATGATGGCAGCGGTGGTCAACGAAGGCACGGGTAAGAAGGCGGCGCTGGAATTGACGCAGGCCGTCGGCAAGACGGGCACCAGCTCAAGCTATCGCGATGCGTGGTTCATGGGGATGACGGGCCAATACGTCACCGGCGTCTGGCTCGGCAACGACGATTTCCGGCCGATGCTGATTTCATCATCGGCAGGCGAGGTCGCGCACGGCGTCACTGGCGGCGGCCTGCCGGCACAAACCTGGCAAGCCTACATGACGGTGGCGACGACGACCGCCAACGTGCCGACGCTCCCGGGCCTGACGCCGCATCCGCGTCTGGTCCAGGAGCAGCAACGCTTGGCCGAACTCAAGCGGACCGAGCCGGCGATGGCTGCGGCCCAGTCACAAGGCGCGCGCAAAGGCAGCGTCATGCCCGACGCGACACGCGACAGCCTGAAACGGCTGGCGGATACGTTGCGTAAAGTTGCCGGACTGCCGGCCCCAAGCACAGCACCAACCGCTCCAGGCACGCAGCAAGGGCCGGCGACACCGCCGCAAGGCCAACCGGCGCTCCTGCCGGGCCCGCGCGCTTCACTTGCGCTTGAGCCACCACCGGACAGCCGACGCCCTTGACCTGATGCTCTCCACCTTAAGCCCCGAAAAAAGCGAGTATTCCTGCCTCCATGCTCCTGCGCGCCCTAGCGACCGTCGTCAATTTCGCCGTCCGCGGCGCCGTATTCCTCGGCATTGCCGTGCTGGGCGGCTTCGGCTCGGCGTGGGTAATGATCCATTCGGGCTCCAGCCTGACTGCCGCCACCGAAGGGCCGTGGGTAACGTGGACGGCGGCCGGGCGCATGGACGCCGATCCCTACACGCGCGCCCACACGGTCCGACTAGGGTTGCTGCCGTTGACCTCCACATTGGCCATGACCTTCCAGGCGCAAACCGACGCCGCTGGGGCTCGTATCCACTCCTCGTGCGTCTACGCGCTCGACGTTTCCAAACTCGACGCTGAATGGTGGAGCCTTGCTGTATTCGACGACCGAGGCGGCTTGATCCGCAACAGTGCCGGCCGCTACGCCTATAACGCCAGCACCGTACTTCGGGATGCCGACGGCGGCACTCGCATCGTGGTCAGTCGCGACGCGCGCGCTGGCAACTGGCTGCCGACGGCGGGTGCAGGCCGACTGATACTGTCGTTGATGGTGCAAGACCCGCGCTGGACGGCGCAAGCCGCAAACGGCCCGGCGCGAGGCCGTGTTTTGCCCGAAATCCGCACTTTGTCGTGCCGTTGATGCTGAAGTCGAAGACAGACGTGACGTCGCAATGAGCAGGCCAACATGAGCGAGCCCACATCACCGCACCCTGGTGCACCGCTGCAGCAAATGGCGCTGCCTGCCGCCATCCGCGAGCGCATCAAGCGCGAGGCTGAGAAAACTGATGCCCGAGACCGCCAGCGCACCAAGCCCTTGCCCGCGCGACTGGTGGACGCCGTTGCAGGCCTGCACGAGAAGTTTCGTGACCGACCGTCCTGGGCGACGCTCCGCAAAGTGCGCGTACCGCCACGTGTCGCCGGAGATCTCATAAAGCGCGGCCGCCGCGCCGGCCTCAGCGTCGGAACCGCGCTCGATCGGTTGAAGCAGGAACTGCCCATCGCCAAAGGCGCGGTCAGCGCCGAACGAAGCACCGAACCAAACGGTGACGTCTCGACTGTCGCCATCCGCACTGCCGTGCGCCAGCCGTCGATCTTCGCTCCTGGCCATCTGCTGACAGCGCTGCTGGCCGGCGGCGTGATCCATATCGCGACAACGTTTGCGATCACCGCGCTCGGCACCGGCAGTGCCTTTCGGACGCTGCGCAACGTCCTGCCCAGCAACGAGTTTGTCGTGGTGCCGCAGCAGGCGCCAAGCGCCCAGGTGCTGCCCTATCTGGCGCCGGATATGCTCTACGCATTCTGCCGTTTCGATCTGCGGCGTGGCAACATTGAGATTACTGCTCAGTTGCCGGAGGCAGGTTGGTCGCTGGCGCTCTACACACGGCAAGGCGACAATTTCTACGCAACGCCCGGCGCACGCGACAAGCCGACATCAGTCGACTTTGTGCTAGGGACCGCGTCGGATCGGCTAGTGGACCTCACTCCGGGCAGGCGCCGCAACGACGTCGACCTCAGCCACGTGACAAGTCCGGATGTCGAGGGCCTGGTCGTGATCCGCGCGCCGCTCAAGGGCGTCTCCTACGAAGCTATCGTGCAGGCGCAGCTCAAGTCCGCGCGCTGCAGTCCCGGCAAGGCATAGCGCCGCTGCGTGCATCCAACGCCTGCAAGGTCTCCAGGATCTTGACGGTATCGGCGAGCGCCAGCGTGTTCAGGTCGCTGAAGGGAGGGCGGATATCCCGGAGATCGAGCCCGGGAGCCGCAAGCGGGATCAATTTCTTCTGCTTGAGCGCCTGATTGGCTTCCCACTTGACCCAACTCGATGTGATCGACCTGTCTGACCACAGCACGACAACCGCAACTGCCGCAGCCATCGCCTCGACGATCTTGGCCTCGAAGGCGTCGCCCGCTTCAATCCGCGCGTCCCACCAGACGTCGTAGCCAGCGGCCGCAACCACGGCTGCGAAGCGCCGTACGATCCGAAGATCGGCGTGCGCATAGGAAATGAAGACGCGGGCTGCGCCGGCGGTGTCGGCCGGCATCTCCCGCCCCGGCTGCAGATCGCCCTGTGGCTCACCGCGCAGATCGTCGAGGGCGAGATTCATGCAGCGAGCGGCGTTTGCGAGCGACATGTTGGAACTCCATTCCTCACAGTGCGGTCGACGACGCCGTCGTGCCGCCGGGCAGCGCCTTGCCATATTCGGCAAACAGCAATTCCAGCGCCTGGCGCCCCATCTTCTGGACGTCGGACTTGTGCTCGAGGGCGAGCAACCGTAGCGCCAATGTCACCTCGGGATCGACATACAGCACGAGACCTTTTTTGCCCTGACGCGTGGCCGGCTTGGGCTTGCTTGCGGCGGTGTCCGTGCGGTTTGGACCGCGCGACAACTTGGGGCGCTCCGCGGCCGCAGCATCGTCTCGGGCGGCCTTGCCCATTGCGCGCGACGCTGCTGCGAGGCCGCGGGATGGTCGCACGGCCGGCGCAGCAGACGCCGGCGCAGACGGCAGCGCGGCGCGTTTTTCCGGAGACTTGGGCGTTCGGCTCATTTGCGGCGCCTCATGGTTCTGATTTTCTCGGCTCGCTTCGCTTCCAGCGCGACCACGCCGTCGTAGAGATCGAGAATTTCGGCGACGGCGTCCGGGTCGTCCTGCTCCTCGGTTACGCCCTGCCCGTTCTCGATCGCCGTGCTGTAGGCACAGCGGTCTGACAGCGTGCCGATGATGGGCGCTTCGTCGCCGCCGCAGTCCTGCAGCGCGTCTTCCAGTTCGGCGCGCCACTTCGCGCTTTGACGTTTGGGCGCACAGTTGAGCACGATGGCCGCTTTGCCAAGCGCATTCATATGCGCGATGCCGACGGGCTCAGTACTGTCGGCGGACTTGCGCAGAAGATCGAACGTGTTGCGTGTCGCCGACATGTCGAAGGCCGACGCGCGGACCGGGACCAGCACGTGCTCGGCAATGGAGGCGATGTCGCGCACGTTGTCACCACCGCCGGCAGCAACGTCGATGATGATGAGATCATGGCGGCGGCTGGCCACAGCGATATCGGCGGCGAGCGTCTCGATGTTGCCCTTGAGAAACGCCGGCGTTCGCGCCTTCTTGCGCAGCCCCTTGGCCCACAACAGCACCGAGAGTTGTCGCTTATCGAAATCAATGAGCAAGGGCCGCCGCTTTTTGAGGGCGGCCGCGACGGCCAGATGGACCGCAACCGTGGACTTGCCCGCTCCGCCCTTCGTAGAAATAATCGCAACAACCGACATGACTTTTGCACTCACTCTGCGACGACCCCGCGCTGCTAGCACTGCTCGCAACGATCCAGACGTCTAAACCGCAACGCGACTTCACAATTTTTTAGGACATTTCTGCGGCAAACGCAAATCTCGCGGCGCCTTTGTAATGCTAGCACTGCTTGCATCATCGCAAATGACTGTCGCTGGCGGCAACACGCCAACCGCGTGCGAAGCCGGCGACGCATCCAAATGATCAGGACAGGAACGGGTGGCGTCTCAGCCGCGCGCGTCGGCGAGTGCGTCGTACTTGGCCGTGAGATAAGCAATGTACGGCGCCGTCGTCATCGGCTGTCCCGTTGCACGCATCACGAGGTCGGCGGGATCGAGCGAGCGGCCATGCCGGTAGATGTTGTCGCGCAGCCAGGCGTGCAGCGTGGAGAACCGGCCTTCAGCGATTTCGGCGGGGATCGCTGGATGCCGCGCCAACGCTGCGGCATAAAACTGCGCCGAAAGAATATTGCCGATCGTATAGCTCTGAAAAGCACCGCCCACCGGACCTGAAAACCAATGCACATCCTGCAGACAGCCGTCCGCGTCCGACTGCACGGTGACGCCCAGAACGGCCCGATAGGCCTCCGCCCACGCTGCCGGCAGATCGGCGACCGCCAGCCGCCCGTCCAGCAGCCGGCACTCCAGATCAAAGCGGATCATGATGTGCATGTTGTAGGTCAACTCGTCGGCGTCGGTGCGTATGAGCGATGGCGCCACATGATTGACCGCGCGATAGAACGTCTTGGTCGGCACGCGCCGTAATTGCTCGGGAAACTGCTTTTGCAGCTGCGGATAGGCATAGGTGAGAAAGCCTTCGCTGCGCCCGATAATGTTTTCCCAAAGCCGCGACTGGCTTTCGTGCACACCCGGCGACGTGCCACCCGCCAGCCGCGTCCGCTCCAGCGCCGGCGCAACACCCTGCTCGTACATGGCGTGACCAGCTTCATGCAGCGTCGAGTACAACGCCTCGCTGAGATCGTTGGCCTTGACCCGCGTGGTGATCCGCACGTCGCCGGTCGAGAACGTGGTGCAGAACGGATGCGGGCTCTGGTCCTGCCGTCCGCGCAACAGATCGAAGCCGAAGTGCTCGGCGATTTTTAGACCGAAGGCGAGTTGTTTGGCTTCGGGAAAATGCTGGAACAGGCACGCGCTCTGCGGCGGTAAGTGCGCTGTCGCTCTTTGTAGAAGCACCGCCAGCACCGGCATGAGTTCGGCAAACAGCGTGACGACAGACGCAACCGTCATGCCGGGCTCCGCACTGTCGATCAGCGGATCCATCACGTGATGACTGCCGGACGATTGCCCCGCCGCCATGGCTGCGGCCAGTTCGCGCGTCAGCGCCACACCCGCTTCGAGGTGCGGCACCATGATTTTGAAGTCGTTGGCGGGACGCGCGTCCGTCCAAGCCGCGTAGGCATCGTTGCTGTAGCGGCTTAGCCGGTCCACCAGGGCGACCGGCACCTTGGTCGCCCGCTCGTAGTCGCGGCGCGTCACGCGCACCAGAGCCCTGTCACAGTCGTCGTCGCTACGCGCCTCCAGCGCGCGCGTCAGGCCGTTCAGCAGCTTGCCCAGCGCCGGATCGGTGAATTTTTCGTGCGCCAGCCGTTGTAGCGTCGCCGCCTGGCTGGAGCGACCGGCAGCCCCGCCGCGCGGCATGTAAGTGGCCTGGTCCCAACGCAAGACCGCGCACGCGCCTTCCAGATCGGCCACCTCGGCCAGGCGCACGCGCACGTCCAACAGTCGTGACTCGACCGACGCGGAGCGCGCCTTGGCCGATGCTTTACTCGACCCAGCCTTGCCAGCCGGCAGCCTGCTCGACGCAGGTCGCGCCTTCTCCCGGACAGGCGCCGATGCGAGCGCATGGTGCTGCACTTTTTTTGGCATTGACTTCGACACCTGCCGGCACGCCCCGGCATACGCCGGCAACAATCGGGTGTTCCCTTTTGCCCATGCGTCCCCGCTGAAGCAAGGATTTATCCGTCGAACTGCGCTGGTCCCATTGGTCATCCTTTCGTTGGAAGACTTCTTTCATCGACGGCGGCACTTGGATGCCGGCGAGAGTTTCTCTATAGTGGGTGCCGAATGGGGAGTTTGTCGCGCGGCGCACTTCGGCAAGATCGGCGGTACGGCTGGTCGACTGGTGGGCCCCTGGACAAGATGCGGTACAAGGGTGGCGGGGTCGTGATGCGGGCGGTGCTGCGACGTGCTCCGAATCTGCGTGGCCATTGCGGTACGCCGCGCTGAACGCAGGCGCAGCAAACGCCGGGATGCTAGACGCATCAGATCTGTTGGAGTCGTAGTGGCATGAAATGCAATCCGTTGCGGTGGCTTTGGGGTTTGCTGCCCGTTCTTTTGCTCGGCTGGGCGGCCGCGAAATTTTCCCATGCTGATATCGAAGCCGATCTCAAAAAGCGCGTTGACGCGCAGCTGACGGGCTCAGGCTTCAAATGGAGTCAGACGGGTTTCTCAGGACGCGACGGCCGCATTGCCGGTGTCGCCTCCGACGAGGCCGACCCGGGTCGGGCGTACGATATCGCGCGCAGCATCTGGGGCGTGCGGGTCGTCGACAATCAGGCGACGATGATCGAAAAAGCCGAGACCTATCAGTGGTCCGCCACGCGCGCCGGCAACTCGGTCCGACTTGCTGGACATGTGCCCAACGATGGCGTTCGCAGCGAAATCATGAAGCAGGCGAGAGCGGCCTTCCCGGGTCACGACGTCGCCGACGAGATGAAGCTGGCACGCGGCGTTCCGTCGGATGCCTGGATCAGTGGCGTCACGTTCGGGATGAAGCAATTGGCCGGCTTGAAGTCAGGCGAAGCACGTCTCACGGGGCTGTCACTGGCGGTCAGCGGCGAGGCCGGCGACCACAACGCCTACCGCTCCGTGAAGGCTGCATTGGCGAACGAGCTGCCGAAGGGCCTGAAATTAACCGACGATCGGGTCACAGCCCCGCGGGTCAAGCCCTTCGTCTGGGCAGCCAAAAACGCCGCCGGTCAACTGCTGCTGTCGGGGTATGTGCCAAGCGAGAGGGCACGGTCGGAGATCCTGGCGGCAGCACGCGCCGCCTTCCCCAAGGCCCAGGTCGTCGACAAGATGGACGTCGCCGACGGCGCTGCGGCCAGCCACGTCGCGGCTGCAACGACCGGCCTCAAAGAGTTGGCGCGCCTCGAGGAGGGCTCGGCCGAGATCGCCGAAACGAACCTGGCCGTCAAAGGCGTGGCCACCGATACAGAAACCGCGGATGCCGTGCGCCAGAGTCTTGGCCGGGACCCGCCCCAGGGTTTCCGTATCTCGGATGCCATCACGGCGCGCGTGACGGGGCCAAGGCCCGTCAGCCCCTATACGACGGCCGCGACTGTCGATACGGCGTTGGTCATCCTCAACGGCTTCGCGCCCAGCGACGCGGCCCGCGAGCAGGCTGCGGGCTTGGCGCGTCAGCGCTTCCCTAATCACCGCGTCGACAATCGGCTGGTGGTGGCACCGGGTGCGCCCGATGGGTGGCAGCGGTGCCTCGACGCGGCGTTCGCAGGGGCCGCGCGCCTCGGCAACGGCAAGATTGCCCTCACCGACCGGCGCCTCGATATGTCCGGCACAACAGACGACGAGAACCTGGCCGGCGCCATCCCGGCTGAAGTCAAGGGCGCAGCCAAGACTGACTGCGACACCAACGTCCGTGTCGACCTGCTCGCTGAAGCCGTACCTGAGTTGGTCTGGCGCGCAACACTCTCGGGCAACGAACTGGTGCTCGACGGAGATGTGTCCAGTGCCGCCGCCAAAAGCAACCTTGTGGCTGCCGCACAGCGGCAGTTTCAGGGCCGCACGGTCGTCGACCGCATGCGAATCGTCGAGACGCGGTCGCGCAAGTGGCCGGCCGCCGCCGAGCAGGGCCTGATCGCCCTCTCGACCCTGAAAAAGGGCACCGCCACGCTGGTCCGTCAGGAGCTGACAGTGTCGGGAGAAGCCGCCGAAGCGGGCGTCATCACGCGGGTTCGCGAGCAGTTCGGCCGCGATCTGGCCAAGGACTACACCGGCCGCGACCAGATAACGGTGGCGGCCGCGGCGCCTCCACCGCCACCGGCACCCCCTGCCGCGACACCGCCGCCGCCACCCGTCCCCGCGCCGGCTGCCAAGCTCGATCAGGTCCAGCAGGCCTGTCAGGTGAGCCTGCAGCAGACCGCGCGAGAAGGGATGATCCGCTTTGAACGCGCCAGCGCGACACTAACCCGCGACAGCTTCCCGACGCTCGACAAGCTGGTTGCCGCGGTCAAAAATTGCCCTAAAATCGGCATCGAGATCGAAGGCCACACAGACGCCGAGGGTACGCCTGAGCGCAATCAGCGCCTCTCGGACCGGCGCGCGCAAGCCGTGGTCGAGTATCTGTCGCGCAGCGGTGTGGAAAGCAATCGTCTGTCGTCCGTCGGCTACGGCGAGAGCCGTCCTCTGGCACCCAACGACACCGTCGTGAACCGCGCCAAGAACCGGCGGATCGAATTCACCGTGAAGGCGCTTTGACGGCGCCAACGCCCGCATGAACTGAGCCAGACCAGGCTCAGCCGCCCTCCCGCATGCCCCCCTCCTTGGACGTGACGACGATGGATTATCTGCTGATCAAGCTCTGGTACTGGGTGCTGCTGGCGGGGGTCGTCGGCTTTGCAACCGGTTGGCTGTCGTGCAGTCAGGCCGACGACGGCCGTTGACGTCCAGGCAGACTGAACGGGCAATGGTTGGGCCACTAGCCAAGTCTGCAAGGAAGCACTCACCCTTTCCTTCGCGCCGGATCGGTGAGCGATGGTGATCTGGCGCCCTGCAGCAGGCTTGGTGGCGAGCCCGCAGCAGGCGCATCCCTAAGCGTATCGGCCACCCCACGTGACTGGCCCGCCAGCGGCTCAAAATGCTGGATCAGTGTGGCCGGCAGACTGTAGACCAGAGTTGGAGACGCCGCATGACTGCGCTTTTGCTTCAGACGTTGCTGTTGATGGTGCCAGCCTTTTTCATCGGCGCAGCGCTCGCCTGCGGACTGCGCCGCATGATGATGCCCGAGGTGACGGCTCGCACGCCGATGCAGCAATCGACACCGCGTCCAGTCGACCCGCTACCGCAATACGCAGAACGCCAGGCAGCAACGACAACCGCGGCGCCGGCATCCGCTCCTGTCGTGGCTGTGCCGTCGCCTGCACGCTCATCCGTGGCGGCAGCTTCCGGCGCTCCGCCGGCTCCGCAGCCCACCAGCCCGTCTCCAGCCGTCGTCGCCGCGGCCCCGGTCACCGCCACGGCCGCCGCGAACCGTTTTGACGATGCCTTGCAGGCCCGTTCGCCCGAAGCCGCGCGTCCCGCACCCGCTCCGACTACAGAATACAAAACAGTCGTAAGTCCGGCGCCAGTTGCACCTGCCACCACCAAGGTCATCGAGCCAGCCCGCTCTGTCCCGACCGCAACTGTTGCGCCGCCGCCGCCGCCTGCCCCGCCCCCTGCGGCTGCCGCGGCAACGTCCGAAATGATTGCCAGTGCCGCCGCTGCGGCAGCAGCTGCTGCCGCGGCGGTCGCGTCCCACGCCCGCGCTGCCGCGGCCCTGGCGCAAAGCGCAGCCGCTAAACCGATCGCCGAAGCCGTTGCTCAGGAAAGACCAACGCCCTCCGAGCTGCCCGCCCCCCTCACCGCCGCCGCTGCTGCCGTAGCGGCTGTGGCCGCCAAGCCCGTTGCTGAAGCCAATCCTGTTGCTGAAACCGAGTCTGTTGCTGATACCAAGCCTGTTGCTGATACCAAGATGCATACCGTTAGCACCCCGGTTTCCGCTGGTATGGCGGACGATCTCACGCGCATCGGCGTCATCGACGCGGCCATCAACGACAAGCTCATGTCGCTGGGTGTAACGCGCTACAAGCAGATCGCGGAATGGCGCAAATCCGATGTTGCCACCATTAGCCAGTCTCTCGGCTTCCAAGGCCGCATCGAACAGGAGAACTGGATCGAGCAGGCGCATATACTGTCCACCGGCGGCGAAACTTACTATTCCGCCAAGAGACACCGGGTGATTGCGTCGGCGGCCATGCCGTTGCCGCCTGCGTCCCCAGCATTACCAACTGCTCCGACGCGTTCGGCGATGGCAGCGCCAACGCCAGGGGTGGCGGCTGTTGCACCTACTCCGGTGGCCAGCGAGCGGACGGTTCCACACGAAATCCCCGCGGCAGCCGTCGCCACGACAACCGCTCCCGACGTCGAACAGCGTTCGGCCTTCGCCGACGCGCCCGCAGCCCAGCGCACAGTCGATACTCTGCCAGCGGCACCCACCGTTTCGCCGGCGCCGCCAACCGCGCCTGCCCCATCACCAGCGATTGCAGCGGCGCTACCGATCGCGGCGGCTGCCATCGCCACGCAAGCGGCCACCAAAGACGGAGCGGCAACGCCAGCGCCCGATCGCGTCGCCGCTGAAGCCAAAGCGCCAACCGTCGCTCCCCAGCAGGCGGCAGCCGCGCCCGTGCGTCCGACCGTACCGCCCGCGCGCGACGACCTGCAGCGGATCGGCGGCATCAACGCAGAAATTGAGCGACTCCTCGGTGGTCAAGCCGTGACGCGCTACGGACATATTGGCAGCTGGACGACGACAGACATCGAGCGTTTTGACCGTTTATTAGGGTCCCAAGGACGCATCGCGCGCGAGAATTGGGTCGAGCAGGCGCAGATCCTCTCGAAGGGCGGCGACACCGCCCACTCGCGCGATTACGACCGGCGAGCCACCGAGACGCCGCGAGAATCCGCTGCACGCCCCAAGAGCATCACCGAAGCCATAAAGGCCAATGCTGCCGCGCCCGCCGCCGGACAAGCCGGCCGCGCCGAAATCGCCGGATTACGATCGGTGCGCTCGGAAGCCTACCGGGTGCCCTCCACCGGCGCGGCCGCGCCTGTTGCGACGACGCCGGCGACCACCGCAGCCGCCGCAGCAGCCGCAGGCGCCGGCAGCGCCAAGGTGGTTCGTTCGGCAGAAATCGACGACCTCAAGCGGATCCGTGGCATTGGGGTTTTGATCGAGAAGCGCTTGAATTCCGTCGGCATCGTCTCGTACGGGCAGATCGCCGAGTGGACCACCGACGACATCGATCGCGTCAGCGCGACGCTCGACTTCAAGGGCCGTATCGAACGGGAGAATTGGGTGGAGCAAGCTCGCATCCTGGCGTCGGGCGGCAACACCGAGTTTTCTCGCCGCGTCGACCGGGGTGAAGTGGAGACCTCACGCACCAAGACGTAGCGCCAGCCATGCGGCTGGACGTTGCGACCGTCAGCGCGTCACGCGCAGGACGTTGAGCTTGGCGACGATGGTGGAAAACGCCGCTTGCAGTTCAGCGCCGTTGGCGACGGGGAAGAAGTTCGCCGTCGCAGACGCACATTTGGCGAGTTCGGCTGTGGCCGTCGCATCGTTGAGGCCGAACCCGATCGTATAGACGTTGATGCCATCGGCCTTCATGCCGGCGCAGAGCGCGTCGAACTGGTTGTAGGACTCGGTGACGGCCGCCTGCGAGCCCGCCTGCGGGCCGGTGAGATACGACGTATTGAACAAGCCGTCCGTCATCAGCACCAGGTTCTTGCTGACATTGGTGTCGCCGTAGGCGCCGGTCGGGTAGGGCGTGCCGAACACGCTGCTCCACTTGGGCGACAATGTGTACCAACCCCACGCCGTCCCGATGTGGCCGGCGGTGCTGCCACCCGGCGTGAAGTTAGCGATTGTATCCTTGAGCGTGACCTGCTGGCTGGCGCCGGTCAGCGGAATGACGGAGGCTGCCGGGCAGGCATTGTTGCTGCCGCCGACGCTGCTCAATGAAGGAAATTTAGCCGTGGAGGGAGATGCGTCGGTCGCGTTGCTTGGGCCGGTCCGCTCGACGACGCAGTTGTTGTAGGAGGTGGCGTAGGCGTTCGTCGCGAAATAGGAGCTGTAGACAGGCGGCCCGCCCGACGTAACCTGCGAGCCAAAACCCCCCGTGTTCACCGCCGAACTGAACGGCGCGATTGCGATGCGGATGCCACGATCATTAACGGACTGGGCGAAGAGCGTGTCCACCACCAGCGACGCCGCCGTCTTCAGGCTCTCGATCTTGGTCTTGGTATCGCCGGCGGGCACGTCGGCCATAGAGCCGGTGGTGTCGAGCACCAGCGCCAGTTCCACGTCCCGCATCTTGTAGGTCGACACCGACGTCTTCTTGATGGCGACTGTTTTGTAGCCGATCACGCCGGCGAACGTGGTCGGCATGTTGCCGCTGCCAACGACTGTGACCCGGTTATTCGGCCGATCGATGGTCGTCACAATATTGGCAAAGGAATTCGCCGGCAGCCCCTGCAACAGCCCTTGGGCCGAGACAAAGCTCGTCACCCGGTCGTTGATCGCTTGGTCGGTTGCCTGGTCCTGATCGAGCATCCTGGCGCCGGCAAGCGAGGCGATATCGAGGATCTGGCCAAGTTTGGTGCTGACGCTGACAGCGCGGTTGAGGTCGACGGCAATCGCGACGACGCCGAAGATGAGGGAAATGGACAGCGCGAAGATGATCGCAACGCTGCCACCCGCGTCGCTCCTGAGGCGCGTCAGTCTGATTGCAATCGTAGTCATGACGCTGTCCCCACGCCTCCATACCTAACGTCTATTAGGTCGCAGCAACCTCTAATGCCTCCCTAAGAACCTCAAGATTGCGCGGCAGCCGTAAAGCAACTTGAGCGTATAGTTGACAAAGGTTTGCGCACTGTCAGCGCCGGGCGTATCCGCTGAGGTCAATCAGGTAGCGATTGACAAAACCGCCGCCGGCGGTGGCTTCTGACCGCTGGCCGGTACGCTGCCCATCATTGCGCTCGACGACGATCCGGGCAGCCGCATTGTCCGCTGCAACTTCGAACTCGACGAACATGAGGCCCAACTCGCGGACCTCGTCGAGAACCAAGCGTAGCGCCCGCGACGCATAGCCGTGCTTGCGCTTCCACGGCACCACCGCAAACCCGATCTGGGCGCCGACTGGGTGCGAGAGCCCCGGCGGCAGGGCCGCAGCAGCGTCCGAAGACCGGATTGAAATGCAGCCGCAGAACTCGCCGTCCCACATCCAACGGGTCAACACGGGCCGCTGGTCCATCGTGCGTCCGTCGCCTTGCGCCCTGGCTCCCGCCAGATCACTCAAGCCCCAAATGAAGGACTTGGCGTCAGCCTCGATCGCGGCCAACTGCGCGGTGGCTCCATCGCAGGCAGCCTCCGGAGACCAGTCCCGGTGCAACGCTGACGCGTAGCTTTCGAGCATGGCTGCCTGCGGCTCCGCGAGGCCGAAAAACACGAGCCCCTCGGCGCACCGGTCACACATCGGGCGTGTCGCCCGCCGCCGTCTGGACGCAAATGACCGCGACTGTCGTGTTATCCTGATGCGGCTCGCGCTCGGCCTCGACCGCCCCCAGCAGCCGGTCGGCAATCGCCGCCGCGCCAGCCCGTCCAGCGTCGACAACGAGGCCCGCAATTGCGTCCGGCTCAAGGGTGTGGATGCCGTCGCTGGCCACGACCAGCACATCGCCGGCCAATAGCTGCGCGGCCTCCGCGCTCAGATCGATCATCTCGATCTCGTCACCGGTCAGCGCCGAACGCAGATAGTGGCGTCGCGGATCGCGCCGCGCGACGTCCCAACTGATCCTGCCGGTCGCCGCCAACTTGTCGATTTCCGGCGCCAGCGAGTGATCGGCGTTGAGCGTATCTATGCCGCCTTGCCGCACCAGATAGAGCAGGCTGTCACCGACGCTGATCCACGAGAGCCCCTGCGGCCCCACATGCACCCCGACCAGCGTTGAGCCCATGCCGGCATGGGCAGAGTTCTCGGCGACATGCTGCGCGATGGCCCCATTCGCCGCCTCGAGTGCCGCCATCAGGCGGTCCCCCACGCCCGCGTCGCCCTCAAGCAAGACAGGCAAAAAATGGTCGCATGCCAACCGGCTGGCCAGCGCGCCACCGGCGTGCCCGCCCATACCGTCGCACAGCACCAAAGCCGCCTCGCCTGGAACGGTCACGGGCAGCGCGACCAGCGTTGCACTGTCATCGCGGACGGACCCGTGCGGCCACGACAGCGCGCAATCCTCCTGGGAGCGACGCGCGCCCTGGCTGGCCCGAATGGCAATATCGAACACGACATGCGGCACGCAAGACACTCTGTCAGCGAATGGGTTGGCGTCGGGGCGACTGGGAATTGAGGCAATAGGCCGTCATTAATCTCTGGCTACAGCGGATGGTTCGGCCCGCTGCTGCTTGCGTCCACTCCGTTGCCTGACGGCCAACCTCTTGCCTATTGCCTATTGCCCAACTTCTCAACCTTTTGCGTCTGTCAGTTCCGACCAATCGAAGTCGACGCCGCAGAACGGCACGAAGGCCAATTGCGTGCGGCCCATGGTGAT
>JANYHP010000403.1 GCA_025359005.1 Hyphomicrobiaceae bacterium
AATCTCGGCGACACGTGGCGCCACCCGGCGATCGAAGTCGCGGGTCCAACGGGCGGGCTGGTCCCGTTCCACAAGCTGTCGCAATGGCTGGCCTATTCGTTGATCGAACCTCTCGAAGTCGGGACCCTGCGTGTCGTCGACCAGGATGGCCTTACCGGGCTCGCGGAATATCGCAACGGCGGGTTGTTCATCGACATGGGTGTCATCGTTCCGCGCGATCCGAAGTTGTCGACAACGACGCTGACGCCTGATCACGAAGCGATCGTCGAATGGCGCGCGCTCACCGTTGCGCTGCTCGATGAGATTGCGCCGCTGGTGCGCACCGAGCTTGGCGTCACGGCGGCGCAAATGCCGCTCGCCTCCATCCTCGAAGGCGGCACCTGGTCCGCCGGCCGGCGCATTGCGTCCGAGAAACGCCCCGGCGGTGGCCCGCCCCTCACCATCGTCAGCGACGGGACGGTTTTCTAGAAGCGTGATCGTAGGGTGCAATAGGCCAGTTCAGGCCGTATTGCACCGGCCCAGCATGCCTATGGTGCAATACGGTTCGCTCTTGCACCCTACATTAGCCACTCCTCACCCCAAAGATCCCATGCCACACCCGCTGCACCCGAACTTTACCGTCGTCGATCATCCGCTGATCGCGCACAAACTCTCGCACATGCGCGACATCAACACGTCGTCGTCGAAGTTCCGCCAGCTGCTGCACGAGATTTCGCTGCTGCTCGGCTATGAGGTTCTGCGCGATCTGCCGACCGAACTGCGCGCCGTGCAGACGCCGCTGGCTGAAACGCAAGCACCGTTCCTTGTCGGCAAGAAGCTGGTCATGGTGCCGCTGCTGCGCGCCGGTCTCGGGCTGCTCGACGGTCTGCTCGAACTGGTCCCCAGCGCCCGCGTCGGCCATATCGGCCTCTATCGCGATCCCGCAACGCTTGGCGCGGTCGAATATTATCTGAAGATGCCTGAGGATATTTCCGAGCGCCTCGCCGTCATCTGCGATCCGCTGCTTGCCACCGGCAATTCGGCCATCGCCGCCGTGTCGCGCCTGAAGGAACTCGGCGCGCCGGCCATCAAGCTCGTCTGCCTGCTGGCCGCCCCCGAAGGCATCCGCGCGCTGGCCGATACGCACCCGGACGTACAGATCTTTGCAGCCGCGCTCGACGCGCGTATCGACGAGCACGGCTACATACTGCCCGGCCTCGGCGACGCCGGCGACCGCATGTTCGGCACCAAGTAGGGTGGCCATGGTGCGGACACCCTTGGTGCAGGCCCCTACATCGTCACGGGCTTTGGCGCGCCGGCCGCCGCGATCTCGTGGCCGATCAGCACGTCTTCGGGCCGGTCGGCTTCGGCGTCCGTTTCCTTGTTGAGCACCGCGCGCATGCGCACGCTGTCGAGTGCGCCTTCCCACTTAGAGACGAGAATGGTCGCCACGCCATTGCCGATCAGGTTGGTGAGCGCGCGCGCTTCCGACATGAAGCGGTCGACGCCGAGAATAAGCGCGATCGACGCAACTGGAATTGTCCCCACCGACGCCAAGGTCGCCGCCAGCACGATGAAGCCTGACCCCGTCACGCCCGCCGCGCCTTTCGACGTCAACAGCAGCACACCGACGATGCCGAGTTGCTGCGCCATCGACAGGTCGGTGTTGGTCGCCTGTGCCAGGAACAGCGCCGCCATCGTCAGATAGATGCAGGTGCCGTCGAGATTGAACGAGTAACCCGTGGGAATAACGAGCCCCACGACCGACTTCTCGCAGCCGAGGTTTTCCATCTTGGCGATCATCCGCGGCAGCACGGATTCCGATGACGACGTGCCAAGCACGATCAGCAGTTCTTCCTTGATATAGCGGATGAACTTGAAAATGTTGAACCCGCCAATCCAGCCGAAAGTCCCAAGCACCACGATGATGAAGATCAGGCACGTCGCATAGAATGCGGCCATCAATTGTGCGAGCGACAGCAAGGTCGCCACGCCGTACTTGCCGATCGTGAACGCCATCGCGCCGAACGCGCCGAGCGGCGCCGCTTTCATGATGATGCCGACCACGCCGAACAGCGCATGGCTCGCCTGGTCGATGACGCCGAGCATCAGCTTGCCGCGCTCGCCGAGC
>JANYHP010000415.1 GCA_025359005.1 Hyphomicrobiaceae bacterium
AGGCAACATCCACTTTTTCGAGGGTTACCGCTTTTTCCGCGGCGACGGAGAGGGAGAAAAGACCTAAAAAATAACTTGCCAAAACAATCGATCGAATATGTTTCATCGGTGAAATCCTTTTGTTTGCAAAAAATCCCTTAGAGCCCGTCCGGATTTTTCTTGAGTCGAAGGAATCGGTTGTGATTCTGTCTGTCCGTGCGCGTGATTCGGGCGGGCGGTTGCCATGTGGACCAAGAAAAACAGAAAGCACTACGATCGCTCGAAGCTCCGCTATCCCTCAGATTTGACTGACGAGGAGTGGTCCATCCTTGAGCCGCACCTGCCGCCGCCGCGCTCAAAGCGCGCCAAAGCGCCGCCGGAGCGGCGCGATATCTTGAACGCAATCCTCTACGTGCTTTCGACGGGTTGTCAGTGGCGTGCGCTGCCGAAGGATTTCCCGCCGAAGAGCACAGCGCACGATTACTTTGTCGCTTGGCAGGTCGATGGAGCTTTGACGCGTATCCATCATGCTTTGCACGGGGAGGTCCGTGAGCTTGAGGGCAAAGCCACCACCCCCACGCTCTCGATCGTCGATAGCCAGAGCGTCAAAAGCGCCGAAAAAGGGGGGCTTGCATCGATCCGTCAGGATACGACGCAGGTAAGAAGATCAAAGGCAAGAAGCGCCATATTGCCGTGGACACGCTCGGCCTGATGCATGGCCTTGTGATTACGCCTGCAGACATCCAGGATCGCGATATGATCGCGCCAATGATGAAGATCGTCAAACGGGTGTGCCCGTCAATCGAGCGTGTCATGGCTGACGGCGGATACCAAGGTGCCGCGACAGCCGCTGCCGTCTTTGAAGACGCCGGCATTCCACTCGAGATCGTCAAGCGCTCGGATACAGTGAAAGGCTTCGTCGTGTTGCCGAAGCGTTGGATCGTTGAACGCACTTTCAGCTGGATCGGACGCTGCCGCCGCCTCGCCAAGGATTTTGAAAATCGCGCACGCTCGGCTGCAGGTTTCGTCATCCTTGCGATGATCCGCCTGATGGCGCGACGCATTGCGAGGCTGCGGAATTAGCTACTATAAATTCCGGACAGACTCTAAGGATCGTCCCTGCCCGAGAAGCGTGTAAGCGCCGGAGACAAAATCCCTCACTGAAGCGGCCGGATCGTTCGGTTGCGCCGGAGTAAAATTCCGGCAGTGGTGAGCCCTGTGCCGCGTTCGGCCGAGGGCGGGGGATGTTGGACGTGGACACCTATTTGAAGGTTCGGACTGCGGTTCAGATCGAGGGGTTGAGCAAGCGGGCGGCGGCGCGGCGGTTCGGCATCGATCCGAAGACTGTCGCCAAGATGATGTCGTTTTCGGTGCCGCCGGGCTATGTGCGCTCGAAGCCGCCGGTGCGGCCGAAGCTAGATGCGTTCGTTGCCATCATCGACAAGATCCTGGTCGACGACAAAAGCGTTCACAAGAAGCAGCATCACACCTCGAAGCGGATTTTCGAGCGGCTGCGCGACGAACACGGCTTCACCGGCGGCATCACGATCGTGAAGGACTATGTGGCCGGCGTGCAGCAGCGCGCTCAGGAGATGTTCGTGCCGTTGCTGCATCCGCCGGGGCATGCCCAGGCCGACTTCGGCGAGGCTGTGGCGTTCATCGGTGGCGTCGAGCAGAAGATCCATTACTTCGCGTTCGATTTACCGCATTCGGACGCCAACTTCGTCGTGGCCTATCCGGCCGAGACGACGGAGGCGTTCTGCGACGGCCACGTGCAGGCATTCGCGTTCTTCGCGGCGCTCAGCGAGGCGGGCAGGGCGGGCGTGCCGCAGTCGATCCTGTACGACAACACGAAGATCGCGGTCGCCAAGATCCTCGGCGACGGCCGCCGCCAGCGGACACGCGTGTTCACCGAGTTGCAGTCACATTATCTGTTCCGGGACCGGTTCGGCCGGCCGGCCAAGGGCAACGACAAGGGTAAGGTCGAAGGGCTCGTCGGGTACGCGCGGCGAAACTTCATGGTGCCGGTTCCGGTGTTCGCGGACTTCGCGGCCTTGAACGCCGATCTTGCCGATCGCTGCCGCAAACGCATGAGCGAGGTGTTGCGCGGCGAGACCGAGACGATCGGCGTGCGACTGCAGCGCGATCTCGCGGCGTTCCGGCAACCGCTGCCCCAGCCCTACGACGCCTGCGAGAAGCTGGGCACGCGCGTGTCGTCGCTGTCGCTGGTGCGTTACCGGCTCAACGACTACTCGGTGCCGACCAGCTACGGGCACGCGCAAGTTCTTGTGCGCGGCTACGTGCATGAGGTCGTGATCTCCTGCGGTACCGAGATCATCGCGCGCCATGTCAGGTCCTACGAGCGGGAGGACTTCGTGTTCGACCCGCTGCACTACCTGGCGCTGATCGAGCAGAAGATCAATGCGCTCGACCAGGCCGCGCCCTTGGCCGACTGGCAACTTCCGGAGGAGTTTGCGGAGCTGCGTCGTCTCCTCGAAGCCCGCATGGGTAAGCCCGGCAAGCGCGAGTTCGTCCAGGTCCTGCGACTGTTGGAGACCTTTACGCTCGACGATGTCGCGGCCGCCGTGCGTGACGCGATCCAACGCGGCGCCATTGGCTTCGACGCCGTGAAGCATCTGGTGCTGTGCCGGATCGAGCGCCGGCCGCCACGGCTCGATATGGCGATCTATCCCTACCTGCCGAAGGCGACCGTCGCGACGACATCGGCGCGGTCGTACATGGAACTTCTCTCCGGCCGCGGACTGGCATGCGGCGTCGACACGGCGGAGGCTGCGTGATGACCGACGCACCGCAAGTCCTGCTGGCTCATCATCTGAAGGCGCTAAAGCTGCCGACGATGCTGCGCGAGTACGACAAGATTGCCCGCGCCTGCGCCGCCGAGGGCGTCGATTATCCGCGCTATCTGTTGCGCCTTGTCGAGGCAGAGATCATCGAGCGCGAGCGGCGCATGGTCGATCGCCGCATCAAGGCGGCCAAGTTCCCGACGGTGAAAAGCCTCGACAGCTTCGACTTCCCGGCCTTCCCCGACTTGAACAAGGCGCTGGTGATGGAACTGGCTCGATCGGAGTACGTCGAGCGCCGTGAGAACATCATCGCGGTCGGGAACTCCGGCACCGGCAAGAGCCATATCGGGTTGGGGCTCGGCCTCGCCGCCTGTCAGAAGGGCGTGTCGGTCGGCTTCGTCAATGCCGCAGCGATCGTGCATGAGTTGATCGAGGCGCGCGACGAGAAGCGGCTGCTGCGGCTACAGCGCCAGCTTGCCGCCTACAAGCTGCTGATCATCGACGAGTTGGGCTTCGTGCCGTTGTCGCAGACCGGCGCCGAGCTGCTGTTCGAGGTGTTCTCGCAGCGCTACGAGCGCGGCTCCACGATCGTCACCAGCAATCTGCCGTTCGACGAATGGACCTCCGTGTTCGGTTCCGAGCGCCTGACCGGAGCGCTGCTCGACCGGCTCACCCATCACGTCCACATCCTCGAGATGAACGGCGAGAGCTACCGGCTCAACCAATCCAAACGACGAGCCCGCAAGGCAAAGACCGACGCCGCCGCCGACTGACGGAAAGGTCTCAAAAAAAGACGCCAGACAGCAAGAAGGCCCCCGCGCGCGGGGGCCTTCTTGCTGTCTGTAGCGAGGGAATATTACTCCGGCCCGCCGAGGGAAAATCACTCCGGCGTTGACATGCTCGCCGCTATGCTCCTGCCGCGGCCCGAAATCGCGACCTTATCTTGACGGTACTGCAACAGTTTTTGCCCAAGAGTGGCTTCGTTCTCGAAATCGCCAGCGGCAGCGGTGAGCGCGTCACCCACTTTGCCAAAGCCAGCCCGCCAACGTTGATTTTCCAACCGAGCGATCCAGATGCCAGCGCCCGAGCCAGCATCGATGCCTGGGTTGCCG
>JANYHP010000426.1 GCA_025359005.1 Hyphomicrobiaceae bacterium
CCTCGTCGCAGCAGACCGAAATCAACCTGCCCTTCATTTCCATGAATGCGCAGACCCAGTCGCCGCTCCATCTCACGATGAAGCTGACGCGCTCCAAGCTGGAAAGCCTGGTCGATGATCTCATCGAAAAAACCAAGGGCCCGTGCCTGCAGGCTTTGAAGGACGCCAACCTCAAGGCGGCCGAGATCGACGAGGTTGTCCTCGTCGGCGGCATGACGCGTATGCCAAAGGTGCAGAAGCTGGTCCGCGAGCTGTTCGGCAAGGAGCCCCATCAGGGCGTCAACCCCGATGAAGTCGTCGCTATCGGCGCCGCGATCCAGGCCGGCGTCCTCAAGGGCGACGTCAAGGACGTGCTGCTGCTCGACGTGACGCCACTGTCCCTCGGCATCGAAACGCTGGGCGGCGTGTTCACCCGCCTCATCGATCGCAACACCACCATCCCGACCAAGAAGAGCCAGACGTTCTCCACCGCCGAAGATGGCCAGAACGCCGTCACCATCCGCGTCTTCCAGGGTGAGCGCGAAATGGCCGCCGACAACAAGATGCTCGGTCAGTTCGACTTGGTCGGCATCCCGCCGGCGCCGCGCGGCATCCCGCAGGTGGAAGTCACCTTCGACATCGACGCCAATGGCCTCGTCAACGTCGGTGCCAAGGACAAAGCCACCAACAAGGAACAGTCGATCCGCATCCAGGCCTCGGGTGGCTTGACCGAAGCCGACATCAAAAAGATGACGGACGAGGCCGAGCGCTTCAAGGATGACGACAAGAAGAAGCGGGATCTGGTCGAAAGCCGCAATCAGGCCGAAGCCTTCATTCACAGCACTGAAAAGTCGCTGAAGGATCTCGGCGAGAAGGTCGCGGCCACCGACAAGACGGCGATTGAGGCGGCCATCAAGGCGCTTCGCGAAGCAACCGCCGGCGACGACGCCGAGGCGATCAAGGAAAAGACGAATACCCTGGCGCAAGCGTCCATGAAGATCGGCGAGGCCATGTATGCCAACCAGCCAGGCGCCGATGAGCCGGCCACGAAGCCAGAGGGCCAACCCGGCGCCAAGGGCCAGGAAAATGTCGTCGATGCCGACTTCGAGGAAGTGAAGGACGACAAGAAGAAGCGCGGGTAACGCCATGCGCGGCCTCTTCGACTTGGCACTCCTGGCAGGGGCCGCGATCCTGGCGATCGCGGCTTTCTGGCATGTGTATTGGGCGCTCGGCGGCCGCCTCGGTTGGGCGCGGGCGATCCCGCAAAAGGCCGATGGAACCCCGGCGTTTATGCCCGGAAAGACGCTGACGCTCGGGGTTGCCGCCATGATCGCAGCCGTCGCCGCGCTGTTTTGGGTCGAAGCCGAGGTGGCATCCTCCCGTTTTCCCGGGATTGCTGGGTTATGGCCGGCCTGGTTGGATGTCTTGGCACTGAGCGCAACGGGCAGCGTGTTCGTGCTGCGCGCGGTCGGGAATCTCCACAGCGTTGGTTTTTTCAATCGTGGCGGAAACGCAGCCTTTGCAGTGGCTGACCGGATGGTTTATTCGCCGCTTTGTCTTTTCCTGGGTCTGGCCGGTATCTGTTCCGCCGCACTCCGATTGTCGTGAGCAGCACCACCATGGCCAAGCGCGATTTCTATGAAGTCCTGGGCGTCGCCCGCGGTGCCGGCGAAAACGACTTGAAGTCGGCGTTCCGCAAGCTCGCCAAGGAGCACCATCCCGACAAGAATCCCGACGACAAGGCGTCCGAGGCGAAATTCAAGGAGGCCGCCGAGGCCTACGAGGTCTTGCGCGATCCGCAGAAGCGTGCGGCCTACGACCAGCTCGGGCACGCAGCCTTCGAGAACGGTCGCGGCGGCCAAGGCGGTCCAGGTGGCTTCGGCCCCGACTTTGCCTCGTCCATGTCCGACATTTTCGACGATCTGTTCGGCGAATTCATGGGTGGCCGTCGCGGCAGTGGCCGCCGTGCCGGTGGCCGTGAACGTGGCGCCGATACCCGCTGCAATGTCGAGATCACGCTTGCCGAAGCCTATTCCGGCAAAACGGCGCAGATCCGCGTTCCCGTCAGTGTCGCCTGCGAGCCGTGCAGCGGGTCGGGCGCCAAGCCCGGCACGCAGCCGGTGGCCTGCACAACCTGC
>JANYHP010000428.1 GCA_025359005.1 Hyphomicrobiaceae bacterium
TGTTTACCCAGGGGCCTCGCGGGGGCTCCGGCGGGGTGCGTGCCGGAAACCGGGCGTGCGGGCCGTCGTATCGAAGACTTTATCCCCGGCAAACGACGATTTTGGCGGCAGAAATCCGGATTTTTCGCGAAAATATTTTTCGCCACGGCAGTCGGGCGGCTTGCCCGGCATGCGGCGTCGCCAACGCTTGACCCATACCCCTGCCGGGTATAGGCACACCGAACGATGCGCCGAACGGGCATGCCGACGGACGCACCGCGGGAGACCGGCCATGATGGATCACGCAGCGGACCAAGCCCCTCGCACGGGATGCTGCGGCCATGGCGGCCCGACGACGCCGAAAGCCGCGACGGTCATCGATCCCGTCTGTGGCATGACGGTTGATCCCGCGACCGCCAAGCATTCCGTCGTGCATGACGGACGCACCGTCTATTTCTGCGCCGCGCGCTGCCGCGAAAAGTTCATCGCCGAGCCGGCGAAGTATCTCAACCCGGAGCCACGGCCGACCGAACCCGTGATCGATGGCGCGATCTACACCTGCCCCATGGACCCGCAGGTCCGCCAGGTGGGACCGGGCGTGTGCCCCATCTGCGGCATGGCCTTGGAGCCGGAGATCATCACCGCCGACAGCGGCCCCAACGCGGAACTCGCCGACATGACGCGGCGGTTGTGGCTCGGCGGCGCGCTGACCTTGCCCGTGTTCGTGCTGGACATGGCGGGCCATCTCGGCGGCATGCACGGGCCGTTCGGCCAGCAGACGCTGAACTGGATTGGCCTGGTGCTGGCGACGCCGGTGGTGCTGTGGGTCGGTTGGCCGTTCTTCGAGCGCGGCTGGGCGTCATTCAAGTCGCGCAATCTCAACATGTTCACGCTGATCGCGCTCGGCACGGGCGTGGCCTGGGGCTACAGCGTTATTGCGACGCTGTGGCCAGCGTTGTTCCCCACAGCCCTGCGCGGCCACGATGGCGCGGTGGCTGTGTACTTCGAGGCGGCAGCCGTGATCACGGTGCTGGTGCTGGTCGGCCAGGTGTTGGAATTGCGCGCCCGCGAACAGACCGGCGGCGCCATCCGCGCGTTGCTCGATCTGGCGCCGAAGCTGGCGCGCCGCATCCGCGCCGATGGCACCGACGAGGACGCCAGCCTCGATGCCGTGCACGTGGGTGATCGCTTGCGGGTGCGCCCCGGCGAACGCGTGCCCGTCGATGGCACGATCACCGAAGGCCGCAGCACCATCGACGCGTCGATGGTGACGGGCGAATCAATGCCCGTCACCAAGGCCGTTGGCGACGCCGTGATCGGCGGCACGATGAACGGGTCCGGCGCATTCGTCATGCGCGCCGACAAGGTCGGCCGCGACACCATGCTCGCCCGCATCGTGCAAATGGTGGCCGAAGCCCAACGCAGCCGCGCGCCGATCCAGCGGCTTGCCGACCAGGTGTCCGGCTGGTTCGTGCCCACGGTCATGGCGCTGGCGCTGCTGGCTTTCGCGGCATGGTCGATATGGGGGCCCGAGCCGCGGCTGACGTTCGGGCTCATCGCCGCCATCTCGGTGCTGATCATCGCCTGCCCCTGCGCGCTCGGCCTCGCCACGCCCATGTCGATCATGATGGGCATCGGTCGCGGCGCGCAGTCGGGCGTGCTGGTCAAAAACGCCGAGGCGCTCGAACGGATGGAAAAAGTCGACACGCTGGTCATCGACAAGACGGGCACGTTGACCGAGGGCAAGCCGAGCGTGGTGGCGATCAGGACAGTTGGCGACGCAGACGACGTGGACGTGCTGCGGCTGGCCGCCAGTATAGAGCGGTCGAGCGAGCATCCGCTGGCTCAGGCAATCGTGGCGGCGGCGGTGGCGCGCGGAATGGTGCTGGCCGCGCCGGACAGCTTCGATCAGCCGACGGGCAAGGGTGTGATCGGCGTCATCGCGGGGCGGCGGGTCGTCGTCGGCAACACACACATGATGGCCGAGGCGGGCATCGACGACGCCGCTCTGGCCGCCGACGCCGAACGGTTGCGGGGCGACGGCGCGACGGTCGTGCACGTCGCCATCGATGGCCGGATCGCCGGCCTCATCGCCATCGCCGACACGATCAAGGCCAACGCGGCGGCGGCGGTCGCCGATCTCAAGGCCGCCGGTGTGCGCGTCGTCATGCTCACCGGCGACAACCGCACGACGGCGCTGGCGGTGGCGGCCAAGCTCGGCATTACCGATGTCGAAGCCGATGTGCTGCCGGCGGGCAAGAGCGATACGGTGCGGCGCCTCAGGGCCGAGGGCCGCGTGGTGGCGATGGCCGGCGACGGCGTCAATGATGCGCCGGCGCTGGCTGCCGCCGACGTCGGGATCGCCATGGGCACCGGCTCGGACGTGGCGTTGCAGAGCGCCGGCATCACGCTGCTGCATGGCGATCTCGGCGGCATCGTGCGGGCGCGGCGCCTTTCGGCGGCGACCATGGCCAACATCCGGCAGAACCTGGCATTCGCCTTCGCCTACAACGCCGCCGGCGTGCCGATCGCGGCCGGCGTGCTCTATCCAGTGTTCGGCGTGCTGCTGTCGCCGATGATCGCCGCCGCCGCCATGTCGCTGTCATCGGTGAGCGTTATCACCAATGCGTTGCGCTTGCGGCGCGTGGCGCTCTGAAAGCACGGCGCCGCCGTCACTTCTCCGCGAAGGCGCGCTCGATGACGAACGCGCCGGGGGTTCCGCTATTGCCCTCAGCGAAGCCCCGGCGCATCAGCATGCCGCGCAAGTCGGCAAGCATTCCTGGATTGCCGCAGATCATCACCCGATCCGTCGCTGGATCGAACGCGGGCATGCCGAGATCATCCGCCAGCGTGCCGTTCTCGATGAGATCGGTCATGCGGCCCTGATGGTAGTAGGGCTCGCGCGTCACGGTCGTATAGTACGTGAGCTTCTCCCGCGCCGCTTCGCCCAGAAACTCGCTCGCGCGCACGGCCACCACCTTCGTCGTCGCGTACGCCAATTCCGCCACCGTGCGGCAGCCATAGACCAGCACCACGCTGTCGAACCGCTCATAGACCTCGGGATCGGCAAGAAGACTGCCGAACGGCGCGAACCCCGTGCCCGTCGCCAGCAGGTAGAGCCGCTTGCCCGGCGCGAGGTTGCCGAGCAGCAGCGTGCCCGTCGGCTTCTTCGACATCAGGATCGTATCGCCCGGCGCGATGTGTTGCAGCCGCGACGTCAGCGGGCCATCGGGCACCTTGATCGAGAAGAACTCCAGGTGTTCGTCGTAGGGCGCACTGACGATCGAGTAGGCGCGCAGCAAGGGCCGGCTGTCTAAGGCCAAGCCGATCATCACGAACTGGCCGCTCTCGAAGCGGAATGACGGCGTGCGCGTCGTGCGGAAGCTGAACAGCGTGTCGGTCCAATGGTGGACGTCGAGAACGGCTTCTTCGAGAGTGCCGCTCGCTTTGACCGGCCGTGCCGCCACCCGCGCGTTTCCGTCCAGCATTGCCCCACAGCCTCTCTCGTCGTCGACGTCGGCGAATGCGCTACGGGCTCGGCCGGTGCCCGACGTTGACGCCGATCAATGCGGCGTGCCCGCCGCCACCATGTCGCAGGCGCTGTGACGTGCGGGACCAGGGCGGGATCGTGTGTGCTGCGAAAAAGCCAAAGGGCTCAGCCCTCAGAACCCGCCAAAGGCCTGAGGCCTTTGGAAACCCGTCTGGGGAGCGTGCGGCGGCAGCGAGCATGGCCGGCGCAATCGTCACTGGGGCCAAAAGATCACGCCGGGGCGGTCCGGAGGGGCGCGCCCCTCCGGTCGGGGTGCGGGGGCGAGGCCCCGCTTCGCGCGCGAGCGCGAAATTCCAACCAGCAGTGCGCGCGCCGATTACGCCGCCCCGCGAGCCCCCCGCGCGATCTCGTCCTTCATGTCGCGCACGGCTTGCGCCAGCCCGACCATGATCGCCTCGCCGATGAGGAAGTGGCCGATGTTGATCTCCACCACCTCACTCAAGCCGGCGATGGGCGCCACGTTGGCGACCGTCAGTCCATGGCCGGCATGGCATTCGAGGCCGAGCGCGCGCGTGTGGGCGGCTGCCAACGCGAGGCGGTCGAATTGATCGGTGTCGTCGAGATGCTCGGCGTAGGCGCCGGTGTGCAATTCCACCACCGGCGCACCCAGCACGCGCGCCATATCGAGTTGCGCCAGATCGGGATCGATGAACAACGAGACGCGGATACCGGCGTCGGCCAAGCGCGCGATGAAGGGCGCAAGGTGCGCCTGCCCCCCCACCACGTCGAGGCCGCCTTCAGTGGTCACTTCCGTGCGCTTCTCGGGCACGAGGCAGACGCCGTGCGGCTTGGTCGCCAACGCGATCGCCAGCATCTCGTCCGTCGCCGCCATTTCGAAATTCAGCGGCTTGATGATGCGGTCTTTAAGCGCGCGGATATCGGCATCGCGGATATGGCGGCGATCTTCGCGCAGGTGCGCAGTGATGCCGTCGGCGCCGGCCGCAATGGCGATCTCGGCGGCGCGCACGGGATCGGGGTAGGTGACGCCGCGCGCATTACGCACGGTTGCAACATGGTCGATATTCACGCCGAGCCGGATGTGGCGCATGGGTCTGTGTCCCTTTCAAATGTGCTGCCCGCAGACGCGGCATGCGCCCGCAGAACCGTTCAATCATGCAGTCCCGGACGGCAGCACGGCGCGACGCCGGGCGATGGCGTCCGCCATGCGCAACGCGGCGATCAGGCTGCCCGGATGGGCTTGGCCGGTGCCGGCGATATCAAGCGCGGTGCCGTGGTCGGGCGAAGTGCGCACGATGTCGAGGCCGAGCGTGACGTTGACGCCACCGTCGATATCCAGCGCCTTCAGCGGGATCAGCGCCTGATCGTGATACATGCAGATGGCGGCATCATAGCGGGCACGCGCGCGCGGCGTGAACAGGGTGTCGGGTGGCCACGGGCCGGTGACGTCCAGGCCACGCGCCCGCAAGGCGTAGAGTGCCGGCTGGATGACGCGGATTTCCTCGTCGCCCATGGCGCCGCCTTCGCCGGCGTGCGGGTTGAGACCGGCCACCGCCAGCCGTGGCCGTGCGATGCCAAAATCGCGACGCAGCGCGTCGGCGGTGATCTCCGTCTGCACGACGATCGCGTCGGTGGTGAGACCGGCAATTGCCGAGCGCAGCGCCTGGTGCACGGTGACCGGCACCACGCGCAACTCCGGGCACGCCAGCATCATGACCGGCGGACGGCCGCCGCCCGCAAGTGCACCGAGAAACTCGGTATGGCCGGGGTAGGCGAAGCCCGCGTCGTAGAGGGTGGACTTCTGGATCGGGTTGGTGACGACCGCGCCGGCCGCCCCCGACTGCGCTATCGCCACGGCCATCTCGATGGCGCGCACCACGGCTGACGCATGGGCACCATCGAGGTGGCTGGGCCGGGATGCGACGCGCACGCCAAGCGGCAGCACCGGCAGCGCGCGGGCGAACACGGCCGCGGCTTCGGCCGGACTGGCGATGGCCTGGACCGGCGCGTCAAGGCCGAGGCGGGCTGCGAGGTCGCGCAGGCGCTCGGGGTCGTCGACCAGGAAGAACACCGGGCCGCTCGCACGCAACTGCGCCCAGGCCGCGAGCGCGATCTCCCCGCCGACGCCAGCCGGCTCGCCCATCGTCAGCACCAGGGGAGGACTTGTATCCACGTCGAAATTTCCCTTCGTTGTGCTGGTCGCCCATCCTCCTGGGCGGAAGGCTCGCTACCCTTATCACCCGCACGCCCCCCGAGGTGCCCGCAAACACATACCACGCATGTTCATCGGCCCTTCAACCGGGGGCAGCATAGACGTAAACATCTAAGGAACGCCCTGTGACAGTCGCCCATCCCACGCGCGCCGAGGAGCCCCTCACACGCCATGTCCCATCAGTCCAGCACCCCGCCTGCATCGTCCCTGACCCGCCTGACCGACGGCCTTGTCACCGACAGGTTCGTCCGCAGCACCGGGGCCGAGACGCGCGCGGCCCTCGTCGCCTACGGCACGGTGGCCGACTGGGAGGCGTTCGCTGACAGCTGGGCGAAGCTGAGCCCGGATACCTTCATGGCCGACGGTGGCCGCTACCGGCGGCGGCGCTACGCCGTGTTCGCGGCGGCCGATCAGGGCACGATCACGCGGCAGGCCCACCAGCCGCACTATCAGAGCGTCGACCACAACACGCTGAACGGCGGCGTCGAGCGCTGGTTCGAGCCGGTGGAGCCGGAGATCGCGGCAGGGGCCACCTGCGCCGCTGTGCTGGCGTTCTGCCGCGCCGTGTTCTCGACGGCTGCCCCCTCGCCGAAGCCGTGGCATATCGAAATGCATCAGTTCCGCATCGAGGCAAAACCCGGCGCGGCTGGCAAGCCGACCCCTGAGGGCATGCACCGCGACGGCGTCGACTTCGTCGCCGTGATGATGATCCGCCGCACCAACATCCGCAGCGGCGAGACGATCACGACGGCGGCGGACGGCACCCCGCTCGGCCAGTTCACGCTGACCGAACCGCTCGATGCCGTGCTGCTCGACGATCACCACGTCTTCCACGGCGTCACCCCCGTCGAAGCCATCGACGCCACCGCCCCCGCCCACCGCGACGTGCTGGTGGTGACGTTCCGGCGGAAATGAAGGGCCGATACAAACCCCGCGGTTCAGGCATCAGCGAACCAGCACACGGGAAGGGAACGTCCGACGACCGACCTGGACCACGCGCCCATCAATGCAGCGCTGCGCCCGCTGGCCTCGCGATTGAGCCGGTGCGCCATAGGGCAACGGCGGAGCTTGCTCCGTTCGACCGCGTCAGCTTATGTTCATCACGACCGTCGACGTGCGCGGAAGCAGCGGTCCAGGACCGACCGTAATGTAGTCTGCAACGAATTCGGAGGGCGGCCCTCGTTCCTGTACGTTTGTTGAGTCCGTTGCGTAGGGACCTGGTACTCATAGCCAATGTAGCTTCGGTCCAAACATACAGGGCAATCGCACAAGACCACAGTCATCCCCTCTCCCCGTTTTTTCAACGGGGAGAGGGTTAGGGTGAGGGGCGGCAACGCCTGCGTGCTGCGTCCGCGCGACGCCGAAAACGCAAGAAAAGCTGCGTTTTTGGCGTTCGGCGTTTTTGGCCGCCCCTCACCCTAACCCTCTCCCCATTGCAGAAGTGCAATGGGGAGAGGGGACTGCAAGGCCTAATGCGATACCCCTGGCACAGGGGGAGAGGTCACCGCCGTCAGATCCAGCGGTTCGAACGCCCCGACGAGAGGGGCGCTACGGCGGTTGGTTAGACGCCGGCGAGTAAACCAGCATTCGACCATGCCCGCGTCACGACAAAGCCCGAACCGAATTTTCAGAGCTGCCGAGGCTATTTGGAGAAGTCGGCAAGGTTGCACGGGATCCAACGCGAATGTGCGCACAAGCCATGGGGCTCAGGACGTGCC
>JANYHP010000497.1 GCA_025359005.1 Hyphomicrobiaceae bacterium
CGCCGGCGATCGACGCACCTTGGATCGTCACCGTGCCGGGCGTTGTGTCATTGCCCGGCACGACGTCGACACTGTCGGTGGTAACCGTCGCGGAATTGCTGATCGTGTAGGCGCCAGCCGTGAGTGGCGGCAACTTCGTCACGCGCACCGGCACGGTGACCGTGCGCAGGCTGTTGGCCGGCAGAGCCGTGTCGTAGTTCACGTCACCCACCGTACACACAAGGCTGCTGTCGCCGGCGATACCGGTGCAGGTGCCCGTCGAAGGCGTCGGCGGTCCAGCCAGCACCATCGTTGCCGGCAGCGTATCGGTGAGACGCACATTCTTGGCAGTGGATGGGCCGTTGTTGCGCAGCGTGATCGTCCAGTTGAACACCTGGTCGATGTCGAAGGGACCGCCCGCGGCAGTCTTGCTGACCACTTCCATGTCGGCGAGCAGGCGAACCGTGGTGGTCTCGACGATCGTGTTGTTGCCGAGCAGCGCTTCGTTCTCGGTCGCACGCACGACGGCGGTCTTCTTGTAGGTCTCGCCCGTCGGCACCGGCTCGCCGGTAATGCGATAGATGAGATAGAGAGACTTGGTGGTATTCGCCGCCATGTCGCCCAGCGGGCAATTAATGGTCGCGCCAGACGTGGTGCACTGCTTGCGCGGCGATGATCCACACACCGAAGTGGCGGCGGCGCCGTCGAGATCGCACATATATGTCAGCGCGCGCCCCGAAGTGCCCGATGGGGCTTCCCACGTATCGTCGAAATTGACGGCGGTGGCGACTGACGGACCATTGTTGGTGACGCTGACCTTGTAGACGATCAGGTTCTTGTCGGGATTGGCGAGCGCGGCCGGGCTCGGATCGAATCCAACGGGGTCGCGCAGGTCCGTTTCCTCGACTTTCAGATCGATGTCTGAGGGAAGAATGCTGAGCGTGTGGCTCATCGCGTTGTTGTCAGTGCGCAACTCGACCGCGTTGCTGAGGCCGGGACGCAGAGCGACCGTCGCAGTGTTCGTGAAGTCGCGCGGGCTTGCGCTGGCAATATGGTTCGGTCGCACCTTCACGTACATCGTGCGCACGCCGTTGCTTTCGATGCTGGGCCAATCGCACGTCGCTGTCAGCGATGGGCTGTCCCAGGCACAGGCACCCACCTCGTTGGAGGCGTTGATGTAGGTGAACCCACCGGGTGCCGCCGTGAACACATCCGTCACGCGCACAAAGTCTGCGGCCGACGGACCAAGGTTGCGGATCTGGATCGTGTAGGTGACATCGACGCCGGCCTTGACCGGTTCAGGCGACGCGGTCTTCTGCGCCACGAACAGATCGACGACCGGCGCGATTGTGACGCCGACGGAATCGTTGGCACCGTTGTTGCCGAGCTGCGGATCACCAGTCCCCGACGAATAGACATAGGCCGAGTTGGTCCAGAACCCGTCTTTGACAGGCCGGCCGACAGTGATCGTGACCGTGCGCGTGTTCGATCCTGCCGTCGCCGGAATGGTGTCCCAGGCGCAGCTCACCGTCTGGCCGGCGCTGCAAGCGCCGCCACCCGAAGCAACCGCGGTGACGCTCGTTGCCGGCAAAGTCTGCCCCGAAACGGTGGCGCCGCCCTGCCACATCGGCAGCGTATCGGTGAGCGTGACTGTCTTCGCTAGATCCGGCCCGTTATTGGTAACGACCAGTGTGTAGGTGATGACGTCCGTTGCATTGGCAGCCAACGTCGGCGACGCAGCAGCCTTGGTGAGCGAGAGATCCGCGCGAGCGCCGGTGGACAATAAGCCATAGGGCGCGAGGCAGTCGTTGGACGGATCGAGATCGATCTCCGCAGGCGGCGTTCCAGCGCCGCCACCGGCGCAAGCAATACCGTTCAGCGTCGTATCGGCCGCCGCAGCCGTGCTGACGATCGAGATTGCCGTGGTGCGTGCGCTGACGCCGAGCGGGCCAGCCGTCGTGCATGTCACGAGACTGCCGGCAGACGCCGTCGCTGCAGTGGCCGAGCATGACCAGCCTGAGCCGCCGGCACTGACGTAGGTCTCCCCGAGCGCCAGCTGGAACGATGCCGCAATCGGATTGCCGGCAGCGCCCAGCGCGATGCGAGGACCCTTGTTCTCGACCTGGAACGACGTAGTGATGTTGGAGCCGACAGCCACCGGGTTGGGGCCGCGACTGAGATTGACCGGCGTCAGGTCCACGCCATTCTTCTTCAGTGTGTAGGTGATGGTTGCGGTGTTGTTGGTGAGGTCGGGGTCGGTCGTCGCCGTCGTCACCGTCGCGCTGTTGGATGAATTGGTGTTGAGCGATGGGTTGGCATTGATCGATGCGCTTGTCGGCGCGGTAGCATTGATGGTGATCGGCGCGGCCGAGCCGACAGCCAGCGCCGGCATCGTGCAGCGCACATCGCTACCCGTGACCGTGCACGCCCAGCCTGTGCCGCTGGCACTGATGGCGGTGAAGCCCGCTGGCACGGTGTCTGTCACCACCAGCGTGTCGGCCGGATTGGGGCCAAGGTTGTTGACCTGCAACGTGAACGACATCGGTAAGTCACCGACGACCGGATCGGCGTTGACCGACTTCAGCATCTGCAGATCGGTGCCGGCGGCGACCGTGATGGCGGCAACTGCGTGATTGTTGTTGCCGTCGCCATCCGCCGTCGTCGACGACACATCGGCGCTGGTGGACAGGCTGCCGGTCTGCTGCCCGGCCACCCGGACGCGCCACGACAGCGTTGCCGCGACATCATTGGCGGCGACGCCGGTGAAGCCGACTGCGCTCGCGTAAGCACACGTCAGCGTCTGCCCCGACACGGATGTCCCCGTGGCGGCGCACGACCATGCCGAACCGCCGACGCTGCCGGCCTGGAAATCTAGGCCCACGGCGAGCTTGAACACCAGCGTGGCATCAGCCGCTGGGCTCGGCCCGAGATTGCGCACGACTGTCGAATAAGTAACCGTCGCACCGCCGACGATGCCTGTCGACGGCGACGGCACGAACGACGCGATCGTCAGGTTGGCGCCATTGACGATCGTGGTGTTCTGCGACTGCACGTTATTGCCGGTGTTCTCAGTCAGGTCGCTGGAGGCGAGCGTCGCGGTCGCAACCGCTGCAGCCGGCAGTGCCACGGCACCCGGCGTGGCCATGGCGTTGATGACGACGATGGTGCTGGTGCCGCCACTGAGCGTGCCGATCACCGTGCCGAGGTTGCACGTGACGATGCCGGAGGCAGCCACGTAACTGCAGCGACTGTCGCTGCCGGTAGCGACGAACGTGACCAGCGACTTGTCGAGCTGCAACGTCAGCGTCGAAACCGGCGACGGATCAGTGCCAGAGTTCTCGATCTCCAGCGAATAGGTGAATTGGCCACCAGCCGGAACGGGATCGGGATTGTCGATGAAATTCTTGAATTGGAGATCGACCGCGGCCAAGGCCATGGTCGGCATCAGCCCCCCCAAGATCACAGCCGGCAGCAAAAGACCGCGCCGGAGCAGCAATCCGAAAGCTGAGCGGCGGAAAGAAAACGAGTGCGAGCATGATGACATGGGAGCGCGGCTCTAAAAATGAGAGGGCCGCACACGCACAATCCCGGCCCTGACCGTAGGGCTGATCTGGTTCGGTTAATGAGGTGTAAATGGATTACGAATGGATCGCGTGGCCGGAACGCCCATATTGAGCGAAACGCACCTATAGGTCGTATGAATTGAAAAATAATACAGCTTCAAGGAAAAAATTTCTACAATAGGCTGATTTTAGCGCAGATTTTCTAAAAAAGCAGCCAGAAGCAGTAGAGACATAAAGGACACAGCGCCCGCTGTTTCACACGCCGACCGCGCAGCGAGCGACCGGCACACCCACAGCCTCCACAACGACCCCTCTCGATCCGGCACGACAACAAGAGACCAAGCCGCAACACGGAATGGGCGCGTGGGGCGCCATAGTCGCGCGCCGCCTTGCGCCGCCCCCCTGCTCGATCATTATGATTTTGCCGCAACAGCGCAGGCTCGGCGCAAGACACGTCGCCATTGCGCCCGATGGGGTGCGCGGTTGCCCGTCTCACATCGCCAACCGCGCCTCCAGCCGGCCGATGCCGGGGAATTCTGCGCCAACGTTGGCCGCATGATCGATCCAGTGCGCGCCGGTCCACGAGCCGGTCGCGATCACACTGCCCGCCATCAACCCGCCGCGCTTGG
>JANYHP010000457.1 GCA_025359005.1 Hyphomicrobiaceae bacterium
GACCGCTTCAACGGGTTCATCGATCGTTACATCCCCAAGGCCCGTGTCTCACACCCATGGCCGGAGGCACGCTTCCGCGTCAGACACTCGAGGTGGGAGCCCGGTGCGTGAGCAGCGCCCGCCGGGATCTGTGCGGGGGGCGGTCAGCAATGACCGTCCCCACCGCGATTGATGCTCGCACAGCTGTGACTTGAACCCTTGGCTGCGCCCGCGTAAGCCGGGACGATCGGTTGCGACGCGCCGAATAGCCCGTCTTTGCAATGGCCTCCACGTATGGCACTCGATTTTCCTATAGCATTCGGCGTGATCCTGGCCGGGCTGGTCAGCTTCCTGAGCCCGTGTGTTCTGCCGCTGGTGCCGCCCTATCTCGCCTATCTCGGTGGCACCACGATCGAGCAGATGGGCTCTGGCGAAGGGTCGGTCGCAAGCCGGCGGATCATTCTTGCAGCGTTGTGCTTCGTGGCCGGCTTCACCACCGTGTTCGTGATGCTCGGCGCCAGCGCATCGGTGATCGGGGCCCTGATCCAGAATTACAAGAACGGGTTGTCGGCTATCGCGGGCACGGTCATCATCGTTTTTGGATTGCACTTCCTTGGGTTGTTGCGCATTCCGTGGCTCTATAAGCAGTTCTCCATCGCGACCGATATGCGGGGGGCCAGCCTGGCCGGTGCCTACGTCATCGGCCTGGCGTTCGCATTCGGCTGGACGCCGTGCGTGGGGCCGGTACTGGCGACCGTTCTGACGCTGGCGGCGCAGGAGAACAGCCTGAAGGCGGGCGTGACGCTGCTGTTCTTGTATTCGCTGGGGCTGGGCATTCCGTTCGTTCTGGCGGCGGTGGCGATCAAGCCGTTTCTGGCCCTGTTCACACAGCTGCGCCGGCATCTGGGGCGGGTCGAAAAGGTCATGGGTGCAGCGCTGGTGGTGACGGGTGTGCTGTTCCTCACGGGATCGATGGGGTGGGCCGGGCAGTGGCTGATCGACAATGTGCCGGTGCTGGCGCGCATCGAGGACTGGGTGACGCCGAAAGGGCTCGACGCGGCGATCTTGAAGCGGGGCGCAGGGTGACGCAGACCGATCGCCGTATTCCCGTCGCGCTGACGATCGCCGGGTCCGATAGTTCCGGTGGCGCGGGGCTGCAGGCGGACCTCAAGACGTTCACGGTGCTCGGTGTTTATGGTGCCAGCGTCGTGACCGCGGTCACGGCGCAGAATACCTGCGGCGTCCAAGGGGTGCAGCCGATCGGAGCGGCGTTCGTTGAGGCCCAACTCGACAGCGTCCTCGGCGATCTGCGCGTGGTCGCGGCCAAGACCGGCATGCTGGCCACACCTGAGGTCGTCGCCAGCGTCGCACAGCGGCTCGGACAAGCACCCGATATCGCCCTCGTTGTCGATCCGGTCATGGTTGCAACGAGCGGTGACCTGCTGCTTGCCGAAGCGGCGATCGACGTCTACCGGACACTGCTACTGCCGCGGGCGCTGCTGGTGACGCCCAATCTTCCCGAAGCGGCCAAACTGCTCGACGAGGGCGAGGCGCAGAGCCTTGATGATTGCATTCGGCAAGCCAAGGCGTTGGGGCGTTTTGGCTGTCGTGCGGTGCTGCTCAAAGGCGGGCACGGCCATGGCCCCGAGGTCGTCGATGTGCTGTGGCACAATGCCGAGGTCGAACTTTTTCGGCACCCTCGCGCCGCGACCATCAACACACATGGCACGGGCTGCACGCTGTCTGCCGCGATTACGGCGCAGCTGGTGCTCGGTGACGCGCTGCGGGAGGCCGTTGCGGGGGCAATCGTGTTCGTGGAGCGCGCGCTCGTTTCGGGTGCTGCCATGGTTGTCGGCCGGCAACACGGTCCAGTCGATCATTTGTTCCTGCGCGATCGATCCAGTTCATAAGGGCTGCGCGGCGGCCGTATGGCAAAATGTTGGCAAACCCGGCTTTTGCTGACATGATTGCGGTTGGACAAAACGTGATGGTCGAGCCGTCGCGCTGACGACGGCAGCATAACGGGAGCAGGTCATGGAACCTTGCATGAAGGTATCGGGTCGCGCTGCGCGTCGCGCGTTGCGGCTCCGGCAGGCTGGACTGGCCATGGTCGTCGGCATGCTGGCCACCGTGAGTGCATCGGCTGCTGTCAATCTGCAGGAGATGGCGGGCTACTGGACGGGCACGGGGAAAATCGTGCTGACCAACGGCACTACGGAAAACCTCAAGTGTGTGGTGACGTATAAGGTGACCGGCACTCAATTGCGGCAAAACCTGCGTTGCGCGGGACAAGGCTACAGCCTCAACGGCACGGCCGAGCTTGAGGTCGCGGCCAGCGGAGCGGTGACGGGAAGTTGGACCGAGACGACCTATTCGGCCAAGGGTGACGTGAGCGGTAAGGCGACCGACAAGGGGTTTTCGCTGGCGATCACGGGGCCCACGTTCACGGCGGTGATGGACGCGACCACGACGGCATGCCGACAGTCGCTGGACATCGTGCCGAAAGGGCTCGAAGTCACCAAGATTTCTGTCGGATTGGGCAAGTGTTGACTGCGGGATCGTTGAAAATTTCGGCACTGCACAATGACGGATTTTCGCGACACACGGAAAGTGCTTCGCGCGTGACAGGTAAAGAATCTCCTAGGCAACTTATCCGTTAGTGAGTATAACGTTTGTGTCTATCGTCGCGCTATCGGGGGATATGCGGGACGATAGCTCCAAGAGAAATCTTGGTGGGTAGCCGTCGAAGGCGACTTTCAGGGACGCACTCCGGTTCACCCGGAAACCGGCTTGGGAAACCAAGTCGGTTTTTGCTTTTTCTGGTTTCAATCCTGTGAGGTTGCGCTGGGTTCCGGTGGCACTGGGCTTGACAGCGAGCGTGTCTGCGGGTCGCTTGCAGCGACCGTTGCGGGGAGACGAATGCCATGGGCGAAGCACGAACACCGAATATCGAAAGCGTGCGGGCGGCGCGTGAGCGATTGGCCGACTTGTCCGTCGTGACGCCGCTGATCGAGCATCCGGTGCTCAACGAGAGATCAGCCGGACGTGTCCTGCTGAAGGCCGAGACGATGCAGCGCGTCGGAGCTTTCAAATTTCGCGGCGCGTATAATGCCGTTTCGCAAATCGACCGGACAAAGTTTCCGGGGGGCGTGGTTGCGTGCTCGTCGGGCAATCATGCGCAAGGCGTCGCCCATGCTGCTGCCCTGTGCGGGATGCCGTCGGTCATTGTGATGCCGGCAGACGCGCCGCGCTTGAAGCTTCAGCGAACCAAAGGGTTCGGTGCTCGCGTGGTCACCTATGACCGGCAAACGGAAGATCGCGATGCGATTGCGCGCGCCATTTGTGAGGAAACACGCGCCGCGTTCGTCCACCCCTATGACAATTTCGACGTCATTTCTGGGCAGGGCACGGTGGGTCTGGAACTGATGGAACAGGCGGCGGCACGGGGCGTTACGCCGGACGCGGTTCTCGCGTGCTGCTCGGGCGGCGGCTTGGTGACGGGCATTGCGCTGGCGGCCAAAGCAGCGGCGCCGGGCATCGAGGTCTACAGCGTCGAGCCGGCCGGCTTCGATGATTTTGCGCGGTCTTTGAAAAGCGGCCGGCGTGAGCGGAATGCGACGATGAGCGGGTCCATCTGTGATGCGCTGATGGCCAATGCACCAGGCGAGATCAATTTCGAGATCGCCAGACGCACAATGGCGGGCGGCCTCGTCGTCACGGACGATGAGGTTCGCGACGCCATGCGGTTCGCCTTTGCCGAGCTCAAATTGGTCGTGGAGCCAGGGGGCGCTGCGGCGCTGGCAGCCATTCTCGCGCAGAAGCTGCCGACGCGCGGCCGGACGATCGTGGCGGTCCTCTCAGGCGGCAACGTCGATCCTGTCGACTTCGCTGCGATCATCAATGGCTGAAAGCGGTTTCTCGACACCTGCGCGAATTGCGTGTGCTTTCGCCGCGAACTTTTTCGTCGTCGGCCTGGCGACCCCCTTCCTGCCGATGTGGTACGAGGCGCGCGGATTTTCGGTTGCCGAGATCGGGGTTCTGACGACGGTTCCAGCGCTGCTGCGCAGTGCTGTTGCGCCGGTGGTCGGGTTTTGGGCCGATCGCCACGCGTCGCATCGGTCCACGGCCATTGGGCTCGCGGCGCTCGGCGTCCTCGCCTGGGGCATGCTGGCGAGTTCGGCGACGTTTGGGATGGCGATGGGCGCGCTGCTCATCGGGGCCGTCAGCGGGACGTACGCGATCCTCGTTGAAAGCATCGCGATGGCTGGCGTGCGGCAGTCGGGCCATGACTACGGACGCATGCGCCTGTGGGGTTCGGCGGCCTTCGTGGTGGCCAATATTCTGGGTGGTGTGATCGCGGGTCGTTCCGGCGTCGGCAGTGTGATGTGGCTGATGGTGGCCGGTGCCGTGGCGACGTTCGGCGTGATCTTCCTGTTGCCGCGGGGCGACGCTGATGCGCTACCAGTCACGGGCGCGCGACGCCTCACGCTCGGCGATGCACGCGCGCTGGTTGCCATGCCGGCGATGCAAGTGCTGCTGCTTGCGGCCGGTGCGCTGCAAGGGGCGCATGGCATGTTCTATGCCTATGGTACGCTGCATTGGCAGGCGCTTGGCATTGCACCGCAATGGTTCGGCGTGCTGTGGGCGGTGGGGATCCTCACCGAGATTGCACTGTTCTGGTGGTCGCGGACTGTGATCGGCGCACTCGGTGCCGTCACACTGCTGACGATTGCTGCGGCTTTGGCTGTCTGCCGCTGGATCGCCATGGCCTTTGATCCGCCGCTGGCGCTGCTGCTGCCGTTGCAGCTCGCGCATGGCATCACGTTCGGTGCATCCCACCTCGGCGCAATGCATGCGCTTGCCCGCATCGTGCCACCTGATCGCAATGCCACGGCGCAGGCGCTGTTGGCGCTGGTGATCACGCTTGGCCTTGTGCTTTCGACGACCGCGGCAGCGCGGCTTTATCCGACGCAGGGCGGCATGAGCTATCTGGCGATGGCCGCCATGGCCCTGGTCGGATTGGGCGCCTGCCTGCGGCTGGGACGACTGCAAGCCGCCTGAGATCGGGGAGCGTGCTGAGGTTGATGTTTACGCTCGGTGGTATGAGGCACGGCGGATTGTTTCGCTCACCAGGCCTTGAAGGGTGTTTCGGCGACGGGGCTCTTCGGCGCGCTGCCCTTGGCGAGGGCAACGAGATTGTCGACGAGCAGTTGCCCCATGCCGTCGCGGGTGTGGATGGACGCTGACCCCACGTGCGGCAGCAGCGTGACATTGGGCACCGTCAGCCATTCTGGATTGATGTTGGGCTCGTTCCAGAAGACGTCGAGGCCGGCGGCCTGGATGGTGCCGTTGCGTAAAGCGGCCATCAATGCGGGTTCGTCGACGACGGTGCCGCGAGCCACGTTGATCAGGATGCCGCGCGGGCCGAGGGCTTCGAGGACGGACGCATTGATCATATTTTTTGTTTCAGGTCCGCCGGGGGTTATGACCATCAGCGTATCGACGGCCTTCGCCATCGCGATCAGATCGCCGTAGTAGGCGTTGGAAATATCTGGCTTCTTCGTGCGGCTGAAGTAGGCGACCGGAACGCCGAACGCTTCGACGCGGCGCGCGATGGCCTGGCCGATGCGGCCCATGCCGACCATGCCCAACTTGCGGTCCCGGAGCGAGGCGCGCGTCAGGGGGTAGTCGCCCTCCTTGGCCCAGCGGCCGGCGCGAAGGTAATCTTCGGCGCGACCGAATTCGCGCACTGTGTTGAGCAGCAGACCCAAGGCGGTGTCGGCGACTTCTTCAGACAGGACGTCCGGGGTGTTGGTGACGATGATGCCGCGCTTGGCGGCGGCCACGACATCGACGCTGTCATAGCCGACGCCGAAATTGCCGATGATGCGCAGCTTCGGAAAGCGCGCCTGGAACGCGGCATCTGTCTTGACGCCGGTATGTCCGCCCGTGCAGATCGCGACCACATCGGGCGCGATGGACTTCAAGAGGGCCTCGCGGTCCGGCGCTTCATGCAGCCGGTGGGTGGCGAATGCCTGGCCGAGTTGCGTGCTGACCATAGTCATCATCGGGCCGGTTTCGAGCAGGACGGGCTTGGACATGATTGGCGATGCTCCGAGATGAATGCTATGGCCGGTTTAGCACCCTTGCAGGCATGCCAGCAACGGGTGGCTGCGTCTGGTCGTGCAACGGTGGATGGCTCTCAACGCGGATGATGGCGGGACATGGCAGGGCGGGACGCCGACGTTGCAATTCTCGGTGGCGGGCACAATGGGCTGGTCGCGGCCACCTATCTGGCAGCGGCCGGCAAGTCGGTGGTGGTGCTGGAGAAGAACGCGGTCGTCGGCGGCGCGGCGATCACGGAAGAATTCCACCCGGGCTTTCGCAATTCGGTGGCGAGCTACACGGTCAGTCTGCTGAGCCCGAAAGTCATCGCCGACCTCGATCTGGCAGCGCACGGGTTGCGCGTGGTCGAGCGACCCGTGGCGAATTTCTGGCCGCTCGACGAGCGCCGTTCTCTCGTGATGCCCTATGGCTTAGCGGGGCGGCAGACGGCGATTGCCGAATTCAGCGCGTCTGATGCCGCTCGCCTGCCCGACTACGATGCGGCGCTGGAGCGGGCGGCCCAGGTTTTGCGGAGCCTGATGCTGGAGACGCCGCCGAATGCAGGGGGCGGCATCCTGGAGTTCATCCAGGGCGCGAAGATCGGTGGGCGGCTGCTTAAAATCGATCTCGCGACAAAGCGCCTGTTGGTCGATCTTTTCACCAAGAGCGCGGCGTCCTTTCTCGAGGGGTGGTTCGAGAACGACCATGTGAAGGCTGCGTTCGCGTTCGACGGGATCGTCGGCACGTTCGCCAGTCCTTACACGCCGGGCACGGCTTATGTTCTGCTGCACCACTGTTTCGGCGAGGTAAATGGCAAGCCGGGCGTGTGGGGGCATGCGATCGGCGGCATGGGAGCGATCACGCAGGCGATGGCGAGATCTGCGCGCGCGCGCGGTGTTGACGTGCGCACGAATGCGGCCGTTTCTCGCATCATGCATGGGCGAGGCCGCGTCACCGGAGTTCAGCTGCAGTCCGGCGAGATCGTTGCAGCCAGGGCGATTGCCGCGAGCGTGGCGCCGAAGCTTTTGTTTACGTCCGGCATGCTCGAGGGGCAGAGCGCTGACGTCGCGGGTGCGTTCCGTCGGATCGAAACGGGGTCTGGCACGTTCCGCATGAATGTGGCTTTGCGCGCGTTGCCGGACTTCACCTGTCGACCGGGTGTGCACGCCCAGTCGCATCATGCGTCCGGCATTGTCATCGGTCCGACGCTTGCCTATCTCGACGCGGCCTACGCGGATGCGCGCCGGGAGGGGTGGTCGCAAAAGCCGGTGATCGAGATGCTGATCCCGTCGACTTTGGACGACACATTGGCGCCGCCGGGGCAGCATGTGGCGAGCCTGTTCGTGCAGCATGTGGCGCCCCGGCTGCCGGGAGACCGGTCGTGGGCCGATGCACGGGAGGCGGAACGCTTTGCGGACATAGTGGTCGATGAAATGACGCGGCATGCGCCGAATTTCAGGGCCAGCGTCATTGCCCGCCAGGTGCTGTCGCCGCTTGATCTCGAGCGCCGTTTTGGCCTGCCGGATGGGGACATATTTCATGCGCAACTTGGGCTTGGGCAATTGTTCAGTGCGCGGCCGGTGCTTGGGTATGCGAACTATCGCGGGCCGCTGACGGGGCTGTATTTCTGCGGCGCGGGCGCGCATCCGGGCGGCGGCGTCACCGGGCTGCCCGGACACAACGCGGCACGGGAAATCTTAAAGGATTTCAGGCGAAAACGCCTGTAGGCGAGAGCGTCCAAACTATAGACGCCGAGCGCGGGGCTCGATTTTTGCCGCGAATGCCTTATATTGGGATCAGGTCTGGGCCTTGAACCCACGCTTCATCGAGGTTTTCATGTCAACTGCTCGTCACCGTCCCAAGGTCATGACCCTCACCCCGGCTGCTGCCGGGCGCATCAAATCGATCATGGCGCAGAAGGGCCCTCAGGTCGCCGGCCTCAAGATCGGGATCAAGAAGGGCGGATGCGCGGGCATGGAATATACGATGGATTGGGCCGAAGCGCCCGGCAAGTTCGATGAAGTGATCGAGCAAGATGGCGCCCGCGTGATCATCGATCCGAAGGCGGTGCTCTACCTTCTCGGCACGGAGATGGATTTCAAGACCGACAAGCTGTCGGCGCAGTTCGTCTTCAACAACCCCAACCAGAAGGGGAGCTGCGGTTGCGGCGAAAGCGTTACACTCGTGCCGGCTACGCCTGACACGCTGGCGGAGGCCGTTCGCGCGTAATCGTCAGCGCTGCGCGGCCATCCCTTACGCTGGCGCGGCTGTCCTTACGCTGGCGCGGCTTTGGGCGTGCGTGCGGTCGCGCCAAAGCGCCGCATCATGGCGAGGACAGGCTGCTCGAGCCAGCGATGCATGACCAGACCGGCTGCAATGGCGGCAAGGACAGCGGTCGTTGCCATCAGCGCGCTGACGGCAATGTGGCCTTGCGGAAGTATCGCGGCCAAGAACTTCCAGGTGGCCTGCAAGACGAGCTGATGCACGAGGTAGATGGAATAGCTGGCGGCGCCAAGCGTCAGCACAGTGTTGTTGCGGGCGAACCGGCCCGCCTGCTCAAGCGACAGGGCACACCACACGATGATGGCGGACGGTGTTCCGATCAGCAGTGTTCTGGCCAAGGGCGAGGCATAGATGATGTCCCGCGCAAGGGCATCGACGACGACGATTGCCACGGTGGCCAGCGCGAGCATGGTCCAAGCCATGGACGGTGCACTCTGGCGCGCTACCTTGCTCGTCTGCGTGCAGGCCAACCCGATCAGGCAGCCGGCTGAGAATTCCAGGAGCAGCGGGTTGGTGTAGGTGCGCCAGACGATGTGTTCGGGATGCAGCAACAGGCCGACCACGACCAGCACCACAAAGAGTGCCGTCGTCGACCAGACGATCGTGCGTATGTCGCGCAGAGCCAGCAGCAGGCCGAAAACACAATAGAAGAACGCTTCGTAGATGAGCGTCCAACCTGGGGTCAGAAT
>JANYHP010000468.1 GCA_025359005.1 Hyphomicrobiaceae bacterium
CCCCAGATACGCTTCGATCACTTCGGGGTTCTTGCGGATGGTGTCGGGCGGGCCTTCGGCGATGATCTGGCCTTCCGCAAGCACGATGATGCGCGTGCATAGGCTCATGACGAATTCCATGTTGTGCTCGATGACGACGAACGTTGCGCCCGTCTCCTTGTTGATCGCCTGCAGGCGTTCTTTCAAGTTGCCGAGCATGGTGAGGTTGACGCCGCCCGCCGGCTCGTCGAGCAGCACGAGTTTCGGCCCGGCCATGAACGCCATGGCGCAATCGAGCAGCTTCTGCTGACCATAGGACAGCCCGCCCGCCTTCTCGTCGGCGAGATGGCCCAAGCGAAAGAACTCGATCATTTTCGCGGCCTGCCCGCTCATGCCGGCATCGCTGGCGCCGAACAGCCGGCTCATGCGCGAGCCCGCGTGTTCCTGGCCAGCGAGGATCAGGTTCTCGCGCACTGTCAGTTGCGGGAACACCTGCAAGAGCTGGAACGTGCGGCCAATGCCGAGCCGGTTGAGCTCGGAGGGTCTGAGGCCGGCAACGCTTTTGCCGCCGACCAGCACGTCGCCCTTGGTGGGGGTGAGCTGGCCGAGGATGCAGTTGAACAACGTCGATTTGCCCGATCCGTTCGGCCCGATCAGCCCAAGGATCTCACCCTCGCGCACATCGAAGGTGACGCCACGCACCGCATGCACGCCGCCGAACGACTTGGCGATGTCGCGGACCTCGAGGACTTTGTTGCCAGCAGTGCTCATGGCTTCTGCTCCGCGACTGTGGTGGCCGTCCCCAATGTCGGGCCCTTGTCGTCGGCGTGGGGGCGGCGGGCGCGGGTGGTCAACCGCTCATAAAGCCCGGCGATACCGGTCGGGCAGAACGCCATCAGGATCATCACCAGAAGGGCGAAGATGATCAGGTAGTACCCCTCCGCGCCGCGCAGCCACTCGGGCAGCAGCACGGCCACCGCCGCACCCAGGAACGGACCGACGAAAGAGCCGGCACCGCCCGCCACCACCATCAGCATGTACATCAAGGATGGCCCGAGCGCGAACGGCGAGGGATCGATGAATTCCACCAGCGGCGCGTACATGGCGCCGGCAAAGCCCGCGTAGGCCGAGCCGATGGCGAACGCCAGCAGCGTATAGCCGCGCACGTCGATGCCGAGGCTTTCGGCACGCACCGCGTTTTCGCGCAGTGCGGTGAAGGCGCGGCCCCAGGGGCTGTGCAAAATCCACCAGAGAATGCCGGTCATCACCGATGTCAGCCCCAGCACCAGCCAGTAGTAGTAGAGCGCGGGGCGCAGGCTGAGGCCGAGCAACTCCGGCCGCTTGATGTTCTTGATGCCGTCGACGCCGCCGGTCAGCCAGTCTTCGTTGCGGATGACGAGCCAGACGAACACCGAGAACGCCAGGGTGACGAACGCCAGGTAATGCTTCTGCACGCGCAGCGCGGGAAAGCCGAGCACGATGCCGATGATGAAGCACAGCGCGCCGGAAATGAGGAACGTGGCGCCGAACGGCAGGCCAGCCTTCTGCAGCAGTGCCGTGGTGTAGGCGCCGATGCCGAGGAACGCCGCTTGCGCCAGCGTCTCAAGGCCCGCGTAGCCGACGATCAGGTTGACGCCCATGGCTGCCACCGCGGTGACCAGCCAGAGCGACAGAATGTAGGTGCCGTAGCGCTTGAGCCCGGGCCAGGGAATGCCGAGGCCGGTGAGATCGGCCGGACCGAGAATGAACAGCGCCAACAGCAGCACGCCGAGTGCGATTTTGAGTGACCGGTTCATACCGCGCGCTCCTCCCGGCGACCCAGCAGGCCCTGCGGCCTGAGCAGAATAATCGCCACCAGCAGCAGCAAGGGCACCGCCTGCCGATAGGTCGACGACACGTAGGCCGCGACGAGATTGTCGACGACGCCGATCAGAAAACCGCCGACGATGGCGCCGCGCACCTGGTTGAAGCCGCCGACGATGGCGGCGACGAACGCCACCAGCCCCAGCGTCTCACCGCTCGAAAATTTGGCCAGATAGATGGGCGAGATGAGCAGCGACGCCATCGCCGCCAGCGCGCCGTTGATGAGGAAGGTGTACATCACCATGCGTTCGACGTTGACGCCGAGGATGCGCGCGACTGTCGGGTTCTGCGCCGTCGCCTGCATCTGGCGGCCGGTGCGCGTCGACGACAGGAACCACGCCAGCAACAGGATGGTGCCCGTCGCCACCACCAGCACGCCGATCTGATCAACCGAGATGTTGAAGCCGCCGCCGAAGTTGAGGTTGGGGAAAAACGACGGGAAGCGCTGCGCTTCGGCCGAATAGAATTCCTTGACGCTCTCGCGCAGCAGGATGGCGAGCCCGATCGTCGAAATCACCAGCGGCTGCGGCCCCTGCTTGATCAACGGATCGACGACGGCGAGCTTGAAGATGGCGCCGAGCGTGACCATCGCGAGCAGAACCGCCAGCATCGCCGCCACAGGAAACGGCAGCCCGAGATACTTCATCGCGGCGAGCGCGAAGAACGCCGGCAGCATGACGAACTCGCCCTGGGCGAAGTTGATCGTCTGCGACGTCTGCCACAGCAGCGTGAAGCCCACCGCGGCGAGTGCATAGATC
>JANYHP010000510.1 GCA_025359005.1 Hyphomicrobiaceae bacterium
CCAGCGCGACCGACAGCGCCAGCCAGTTGCGGCTGAGCAGCCCCGCATGCAGCATCACACCGACGCCGGCGGGGATGAACAGCAGCGACAGATTGCCGAGCAGCGCTGCGCCGACATCAGCCAGCGCGGCCGGCACCGAACCACGAACAACCAGCCCCAGATAGAGCAGAACCATGCCGCACACCGGCCCCGGCACGGGCAGCCCGGTCGCCTGGGCCAGCAACTCGCCGGCCAGTTGACAGACACAGAGCAGCGTCAAGTACGGCAACATGCGGACCTCGGAGAGACGGGGATCGATCGGCGAGGCACACTGCACGCATCAGACCGCACGCGCAGCGACGGCGCTGAACCGCCCCTCGACCGGATAGCGCGGGTCGGTGAAGCCAGGGGTTGAGGCGTGGCCCGCGCCGACCAGCGCGTCAGCCAGCGCCTCGTCGTCAGCGGTCCACGCGTAGCGCTCCGCACCAATGTAGTCCGTCCATTGCTCGAAGGTGCGCGGCCCGGCAATGGCGCTTGCAACGGCACGATTGGCGAGAACCCACGCCACCGCCCAGTGCACAACGCTGACGCCACGCGCCGCTGCGTGCGCCTTGACCCGCTCCGCGATGGCGATGCTCTCCGGCCGCCACTCGGTCTGCAACATGCGTTTGTCGCCGCGCGCCGCCCGCGTGCCGGCCGCCGGCGGTGCACCGGCCACATACTTGCCCGTCAGGATGCCGCGCGCGATGGGCGAATAGGGCACCACGCCCAGCCCGAACGCGTGCGCCGCCGGGATCACTTCCACTTCGGCCTGCCGGTTGGTCAGGTTGTAAATCGGCTGCAAAGCGACCGGCGCCGGCACACCCAACTGCCGCGCCAGATGACACACGTGCGCGATATGCCAGCCGCGCACGTTCGAGAGGCCCCACTCGCGCACCTTGCCCTGGCGGATCAGCGTGCCGTAGGTCTCGACGATGCTGTCCCAGCGCGTATCGGGATCGTGGAAATGCACGTAAAAAAGATCGATCCGGTCGGTGTTGAGGCGCCGCAAGCTGTCCTCCACCGCGGCCATCACGTGCGCCCGCGACTGGCCCTGGTCGTTGGCGCCGGCCGCCGTCGGGTTTCCGGCCTTGCTGGCGACGATCCAGCGGTCGCGGTTGCCCGCCAGGATGCGGCCGATGACCTCTTCGGACGCGCCCTTGGCATACTGGTTCGCCGTGTCGATAAAGTTGACGCCGTGCTCGAAGGCATGATCCGCGATACGGCGGGCCGTTGCCTCGTCCGTCTGGTCACCGAACATCATGGTGCCGAGACAGAGCTCAGACACGCGCATGCCGCTGGCGCCGAGGATGCGGCTCGGAAGTGTCATGCAAACCCTTTCAGTCCGACGGGATCGATCCGGCTACGATAGCGCCCATCCGTCGCGCCGTCATCTGAACGGTTAAAGCAGCCTCTGCATGGTTAAATACGATGCCAACGGAGTTAATGCACACTAGGCCGCGTTTCATGCGATTCTAGAGGTTTTCGACCCTTTGCGCGGCACCCCTAGCCACGGTGCACGAGCCGGGCTCCGGCTGGCCTCTGCTGCGATTTGCGGGGCATCGGGAAGGGTGAGTCTCGCTCCGGATTTTCAATCCCTTGCGCGCCGTCGCCGAACACCGCATGGAACGGCCCCTCAGGCCCTTAACCTTGACGGCCGGTTCGCCCTCGCCCCGGGGCGCCGCAGACAGTTAGACGAGGCTCCCGTGCTCCGTGAAATTTATCTGAGACCGCTGGGGTTGTTCCCGGCGGCGCTGCACGAAGCGGCAAAAGACGTTTGGGGTGGCCTGCCGCTGGCCGCCGGTTGGCTCGATTTTACGGCACTCGAAGTGATCGAGCGCAACGGCGCCCGCGTCGACCGCTTCATTGCCGGCCTTGGCCAGTTCTTCGAGCGCGACTGGGGCCGCCGCACCCTCAACGCGTCCGACCTGTTCGAGGCCCTGCGCGCCGCCCGCCCCCGCCTTGCCGGCATGGCGCTGGATCGCCCACGCCTGATGGGTATCGTCAATGTCACCCCCGACAGCTTCTCCGACGGCGGCGCCCATTTCGACGCCAACATGGCGGTTGCGCACGGCCTGGCACTGGCCGCTGATGGCGCCGACATCCTCGACATTGGCGGGGAATCGACCCGCCCCGGCGCCGAGCCGGTAACGGAAACCGAGGAGATCCGCCGCATCGTGCCGGTCATCGCCGGTTTGCGCGCGCGCTCTGAGGTTCGCATCTCCATCGACACCCGCAACGCCCAGGTCATGCGCGAGGCGGTCGCCGCCGGCGCTGACATCATCAACGATGTCTCAGCCCTCATGCACGATCCGCTAGCGGTCGAAACAGCGGCCGAACTCGGCGTCCCCGTCGTGCTGATGCACGCGCAGGGCGATCCGCGCACCATGCAGACAGCCCCCGCCTATGACGACGTCGTGCTCGATGTGTTCGACTTCCTCGAGGCCCGCGTCGAGGCCTGCTGCCGCGCCGGCATCCCGCGTGAGCATCTCGTGCTCGATCCCGGCATCGGCTTTGGCAAGACGCTCGAACACAATCTGGCGCTGATGGCCGGGCTCAGTATTTTCCACGGGCTCGGGTTGCCAATCCTGCTCGGCGCCTCACGCAAGCGCTTCATCGGCACGCTAACCGGCGTCGAAATACCAGCCGACCGAACCCACGGTTCAGTCGGCGCCGCGCTGTCAGCCGCAGCGCAGGGCGCCCAGATCATTCGCGTGCACGACATCGCCGCGACCAAGGCCGCGCTTACCGTATTCCAAGCCTGCAACGACGGCCGGGCCACTGCAGCGGGTGGATAACAAGCGGGCAACGTCTGCGCGCAGGCGGCAAACGTGCAGCCCGAGCGACTGCGGCGCGTTCAGGCGGGCTGGCCCTTGGGCATCGCCGCAACGGTGATCTGGCCGTCGTCACAGGCAGCCGAGAAATTGCGATAATCGGCGACGACGACGGCATGAAGATCGCGCGCGATGGCCACCAACCGGACAGCGAAGTCCTTCTCGCCGGCCGCGTAGGCCTTGAGGTCATCGACGGTTGCCGAGCCGCCTTGCCCGGATGAGCGCAGTTGCGCCCAGGCCAGCAATCGGCCCATCGTGCGGATGGCGTGTGCAAGACGGGGCCTGTCTTTGGCGGTGTCGGAAAGCTCCAACCGGTCGGCGCTCGGCTGCAGTTCCTTGATCACGAACGACTGGCGCTCGTACGATACCGCCCCCAGCAGGGCCGGTGCGACGGCCTGGCAGCGGTGCTGCACGGCGACGATGCGGTGGCCGTCGTCGGCCCAGTCGGGTTGAGCCGTCGCGACGACCTGCGCGAGACTAGATGGCGTCGCCTGCTTCAAATCGAGCAGCACGTTACCGTCGGGGCCGTCGTTGCCCTGCACGAGGATCACGAAGCGATCGCTTCCCAGGCTGCCGGTGCCCGCGACGCGGCGGGCGCCATCGAGAAAGTTGAAATAGTGCTCGGCATCGCGCGCCTTGCCGAGCACCTTGCAGAACTTCTCCAGCCGCAGCAGCTCGGCCTCGGTGGCTGGCAACATGCGCGTATTGCGCATTTCCAGTGTCCGCCGCCCCTTACGCAACAGCGTGCGGCGCGCAAGCATGCGCTTCTGCGTGCGCTTCTTAAGACCGGTCATGAGATCGCCTATGGCGCCGTCAGCCGTGCGACGCTCGATCCACCGGGCCTTGCCCGCGGCTAACTCGGCCCGATAGGTTTGCGCCGCGAGGCTGGCGAGATCGCGCCCCTCCTTGGCATCGATACCGAGCGACGGGGCCGCGACCAGCACGCTGGTCATGAAGCGCACAAGCTCCCACACGCAGGGCGCCAACGCCGCCTCGTCGAAATCGTTGACATCAAAGTAGGTCAGACTGTTGTCACCACGATACGTGCCGAAGTTCTCCAAATGGAGATCACCGGAACACCAGACGGCCGGCGCCGTCTCCGGCAGGCCCGCCTCGCGCACACGACGCCAGAACAGATGCGCCGTGCCGCGATAGAAGGGAAAAATCCCGGCTCGCATGGCCGCCATCTTCATGCCCAGCCGCTCCGGCTCGCGGTCGGCGTTGTAGGCGGCGATCGTATCGGCAGCAGTCGTGGCGGCGGTCATGGGAGGCACTCTGAGGTCGCGGAGCCTTAGGTCTAGAGCATTTTCCACCAAAGTGGACACCGGTTTGGTGCAGAAAATGCAACAAGCAAGAGGCTAGAGCGCGTGTCCTCGGTCCAAATCAAGTGGAAAGCGCTCTAGAGCGCTTTCTTCGATTCAAACCGAGTGGAAAGCGCTCTAGCGCGGTAGGGGGCACCGCGCCCTTCAAAAGGCATGGCGGGTGGCCCCATGCCGGCATTGTTGAACAGTCAATCGACGCGACCGAACCGCCTTGAACGTTTCCGCAAATACCCGCCTCACAGCGGCTTCCCTGGTCACGGCGACACCGGCGATGTAGGCATCCGACACCGAAGCCACCGCACCAACGGAACCTGGGCAACCCTGCGTGCAACCGCGCTCCTGCTCCTGCTGCAGCAGGCGAATGAATGTCATCGTGGTCTTCGATTGACGCGTCCTATGAGATAACTGCCAGGGGCTTGCCGAGGACATCAAGATGCGGCTCGATTCCCAGGCCCGGCGCGTCGGACGCGGTCATAAAACCATTCAAGCGCTTCGGAGCGCCTGCAGCGATCTCAACCGTCCCGTAACTGTTGAAGTCTGTGGCTGAGAAGCAGAACTCTTCTGGCGTCGAGCGGGCCAAATGGGCGATCGTGGCGGTCACGATATCGCCACCCCAGGTGTCTTCGATCGTCATCGGCGTGCCGGAAGCGACGCAGACATCGCGGAGAAGCCGCGCTTTCGTCAGCCCCCCGACTTTGCTGATCTTCAGGTTGATGATGTCCATGGCGTCGTCGGACAGAGCCTGCATCAGCGTACCGATATCGTCGATCACCTCGTCGAGGACGAAGGGACGGGCAGTTCGGCGTCTGACCGAGAGGCACTCCTCGTATGTCGGGCACGGTTGCTCGATATAGACATCGACCTCCGCGACGGCCGCAACGATGCGTGCGGCCTCGGCACGCGTCCAGCCGGTATTCGCATCGGCGACCAGGATATCTGTCGGTGCGAGGGCAGCCCGCGTTTCATGAATGCGAAGAATATCGACGTCGGCGTTGCCGCCGACTTTCAGTTGAAACTTTGTGTAGCCTTCCTTCTTGTAGCCGGCGATCTTGGCCGCCATCGCCGCCGGAGACTCCTGCGAGATCGCCCGATAAAGTGCAATCTTGTCCTGCGCTGCGCCGCCGAGAAGCTTGTAGACCGGCAGTCCTGTGGATTTGCCGAGAATGTCCCAACAGGCGATGTCGATCGGCGCCTTGATGTAGGGATGGCCGCGCAAGACCGCATCCATGTGACGGTTCAAAAGACCGAGGTCCCTCGGGTCAAGGCCGATGAGCTTGGGTCCAAGCTCAAGCAATCCCGAACGTACACCAAGCGCATAGGCTGGAAGATATGCGGAGCCCAAAGGGCAGCATTCCGCATACCCCGTGATCCCAGCGTCGGTCTCGACCGCGACCACAGTCGAATCGAACACGTCAACGAAGTTTCCATTCGACCAGCTGTAGCGGCCTTCCTTCAGCGGCAGACCAACCTGCCAGAATTTGATGCCAGTGATTTTCATATGTCCACGCCCGTTCCAGTATTTATAGGCTCAGCCCTTGCCCGCCGCCCACGATGCGTACCACTTCTTGAAGAGCCGCAATTGGTGGCCGGCGAAGGCCTTTTGACTGCCCGACAACATGTCCGTCGGATTGAATTGATGCTCGTATTTCCGATTGCCCTCAAGCAGCATTATGGACTTGTAAAACAGCACAAGATCGACGCCCTTGTCGAATGTCGAGAGAACCTTCAGAGCGGCTTCAAGTTCCAGTGCCTGCCTGCGCGATGTCGCATCCCCGGCGGCCGCCTTTTGGCAAAGGGTGGCTCGAGCGCTTTCCACTTGGTTTGGATCGAGAAAAGCGCTCCAGCCCTTTGTATATCGCATTTTCTGCACCAAACCGGTGTCAACTTTGGTGGAAAATGCGCTATTGTAGATGACCGAAGGCAGATCGACTGCCGCCTCAAGAATACCGGCAAAGTGCGCGTGCTGAGCCGTCGCCGAAGCCCCGCGAGAAAGACCGCGCGGAATGACCATCAAGCCGGCCGCACCAACCGTCTCGGCATGGGCAGCCAGAACTGCCGCCCGCATCGGATTCTGCGCACCGGTGCCGACAACGACGCGCAATCCCCAAAAAGCGTGTGAACCCGACGTTGGATGTTCCTTCAATCGCCGCACCGCAGCTCCGGCATTCGCGCCAGTAACGACCGCGTCGTGACGGCGTCAGCCACGCCCCTCGAACGGCATGGCGGTAGCCTTGATTGTGAGCGTCAGCACGTTGGCATCGAGCGGCAGCGAGGCCATGTAGCGGATTGCCGAGCCGCAATGCACAGCGTCCATCACCGGCTCCGGCGCGACCTGTCCATTGGCCTGTGGCACGCCCGCCTTCATGCGGCCGCCCATGTTGGTGTCGGCATTGCCGACGTCGAGCTGTCCGCAGGCGATGTTGTGCTTGCGCCCATCGAGCGCGATGCACTTGGTCAGCCCCGTGATCGCATGCTTGGTGGCCGTGTAGGCGATCGAGTTGGGCCGCGGCGCGTGCGCCGAGATGGAACCGTTGTTGACGATGCGTCCGCCGCGCGGCTGCTGCGTCTTGAAGTGCCGCATGGCTTCCTGCGCGCACAGGAATGACGCTGTGAGGTTGACGTCCACAACGGCCTGCCAAGTGGCCACCGGCAGCTCGTCCATGGGCACGGCGGGCGCCCCCATGCCGGCATTGTTGAACAGGAAATCGACGCGACCGAACGCCTTGACCGTCTCGGCAAAGACCCGCTTCACATCAGCTTCCTTGGTCACGTCGCCGGCCACCGCCAGCATGCGCCCGCCGCCAGCCTTGGCGGCCGCCACCGTCTTGTCGAGTTCGTCCTTGCGCCGGCCGGTGACGACCACGCACCAGCCGTCACCTTGCAAAGCGAGCGCCGCCTCGCGGCCGATGCCGCTGCCTCCGCCGGTAATGACGGCAACTTTGTCGGCCATGACGAAGGTCTCCAGGAGGGTGCAGGGGGCAGTATTAAGACACGTCCGACGGCTGGCGACAGCCGGCGGGCGCCCGTTACGGGCAACCGACTTTAGCAGGCAAGGGGCCGACAACAACAAGGATTACACATGGGCCAGCGTCCAGGCCCGTGTGTGCCGTGACATCACGGCCGATTCGCATGGTTTTTCATGCATTTGCGTGCAAGACGTGTTGACCGGGACCGATGTGACGGCTAGCTTGCCCGCCGTGTTGGACGGAGTGTGCTGAGATGGCCGGAAAAATGACGGGTGGCAGGACGTTGACGCGCGCGGACCTCGCGGAAGCGCTGGTCGAGAAGGTCGGCCTGCCGCGCAACGAATCGCAGGACATGGTGGAAATCATCCTCAAAGAGATTTCCGACAGCCTCGCCAAGGGCGAGCAGGTGAAGCTGTCGTCGTTTGGATCGTTCGGCATCCGCTCCAAAGGCGAGCGTATCGGCCGCAACCCCAAGACGGGCCAGGAGGTTCCGATCACGCCGCGGCGGGTGCTTGTGTTCAAGCCGTCCAACATCATGAAGGATATGATCAACGCGACGCTGGCCACAAAGTCGGCTAAGAATGGGGCATAGCGGACTGCGCCTTCATCGTTGGGCGGCATTGATTGCAAGTGCGGCGTAAACGGGTGGCACTTCACCCGGATGGAGGCAGCACATGGCCCTTTCTATCAGAGCCAAATCGAGCGACGCGTTCCGGACCATCGGCGAGGTTTCGGATGAACTGGACGTGCCAAAGCATGTACTCCGTTTCTGGGAAGGTAAGTTTCCCCAGCTCAAGCCCATGAAACGCGGCGGCGGTCGGCGCTTTTACCGGCCCGAAGACGTGGCGCTGCTGCGCGGCATCCATCAGCTGCTGCATTCGGCCGGCTACACCATCAAAGGCGTGCAGAAGATCCTGCGCGAGCAAGGCGTTGATGCGGTCAAGGGCAGTAGCAGCGGCCTGGATGGCGCGGCCGTGCCGACACCGTCGCCAGCCCGGGGGGACGTCAAACGGCCAGCCGCGCGCGCGTCCAAGCTGCCCGCCGTACCAGCGGCGCTGCGGCCGGAACTGGAAGCGATGGCCCGCGAACTGGCCGCCATACTGGCGCTCGTCCGGGGCGAACAGGTCGCCGCAACCGCCGCAGCCGCCGGCACCACACGGGCAGCCGCACCCGCCACCAAAGCCCGCCGGCGCTGATCATTAACTGAAATCAAACCGAATGACGGCGATCCGGTCGACCGGGTCGAAGTACAGCACCACCGCATCAGGACCGTTTTCATAATAGCTCCAGCCCGTGCATGCCGCGACGAAGCGCAATCCTCGTCCTTCGGGTGACACGGGCCGCAAAGCCGAATGCTCCGGGTCTACGCGTTGGTCAGCGTCCTGGAGCCAACCGCCACACGCCCCCATCGCGCATGCATTGAATTGCGCCACCGATGCGGTTGACGCGGTGGGCGCGACCGGGCTAGCTGGCACTTGTCAAACGACGGCTGTGGAAGAGACCGGCGGTTCACTCGAGAGAGGGAATGCAGCCGGCGCCGAAGGAGCAACCGCCTCCGGAATCTCTCAGGCAAACGGACCGCAGTCGGATGACACTCTGGAAAGCAGCGGCGGACCACCCCTTCCGGGGAAAGTCCAGCCGCTCACCGACGGGGTAAGATCGATTGCCGGCGCTGCCGCAGGCCTGCGGGCATGCGCGCGCCGGCTATCCTTCCAAACTCTCAGGCCCCCTGACAGAGGAGGTTCGCGACGCTCGCAATCCCGCGCGCGTCGAGAGCCCCCGCGCGCGTGGCCCATCCCGGTGCCTGCGCAGATGTCAGGACGCCTGATGACCGCTGCCCAGACGCCACCGACCGCGCCCCCCCCTGAGGTGCCCCTCAAGCGCACGCCCCTCTACGATCTGCACATTTCGCTCGGCGCCAAAATGGTTCCGTTCGCCGGTTATGAAATGCCCGTGCAGTATCCGCTCGGCGTCCTCAAGGAACACCTTTGGACGCGCGCAACATGCGGCCTGTTCGACGTCTCCCACATGGGCCAGGCGATGCTTGTCGCCGAAGACGGCACCCATGAGACCGTCGCCCGCGCCCTCGAAACGCTGGTCCCAGCCGACATCTGCAGCCTCAAGCCCGGCCAGCAGCGCTATTCCCAATTGACCACCGACCATGGCGGCATCCTCGATGACCTTATGGTGGCGCGCTCCGCCGACCCCGCGCACGACGGCACGCTCTATCTGGTCGTCAACGCCGGCTGCAAGGATGCCGACTACGCCCATATCCGCGCGCGGCTGCCGCAAGGCGTAATCCTCGTCCTGCTCGGCGACAAGGCCCTGCTGGCCCTGCAGGGGCCGACGGCGGCAGCCCAACTCGCCCGCCTCGTTCCCGCCGCCGCCGATCTCGCCTTCATGACCACGACGCAAGCAAAGATCGGCACCATGCCCATCGTCGTCACGCGCTCCGGCTACACCGGCGAGGACGGCTTCGAAATCTCCGTCAACAACGAGGATGCCGTCGAACTCGCACAAGCCCTACTCTCGCCGGAAGGCGCCCAGCCCATTGGCCTCGGCGCGCGCGACTCACTGAGGCTCGAAGCCGGCCTCTGCCTCTACGGCCACGATATCGACACCAAAACCAGCCCCATCGAAGCGGGCCTCGCCTGGTCCATCCAGAAGCGTCGTCGCCTCGAGGGCGGCTTCCCCGGCGCCGCACGCATCCAGCGAGAACTGAAAGATGGCCCGGCCCGCGTGCGTGTCGGCATCAAACCCGACGGCCGCGCACCCGCCCGCGAGGGCACCGAAATCGTCTCCGAAGGCGGCGACACACTCGGCGTCGTCACCTCCGGCGGCTTCGGCCCCAGCGTCAACGGGCCGATAGCGATGGGCTACGTCCAAACATCACA